>JBGARN010000078.1:0-21587 GCA_044230205.1 Bacteroidia bacterium | reverse complement strand
GAATGATGAAGGCTTTAGTGGATTGGAAAGCAAAACGCAACAAAGAAGAAAGTGAAGAGGGCGAATTGGGTAAAGGCAGCTTATTCTCAACCGGGTTGGTTGCTGGTGGCGCTTTAGCGGGAGTAATTGTTGCATTACTTTCTGTTATTCCTCCGGTGCGCAATGCTTTAACAGGAATTGATGTAAGTGAAAAACTGATTAATAATTTAGGCTATGATGGATTTTATTTACTCGGAGTTGCATTTTTCATAGCAATGGCTGTAATTTTGTATCGAGTGGCAACTTCAAAAAAGAGTCCATCAACAAACAACTAATAAATATGAAAAATCTAACCACGGTAATTATTGTCTTTATTTTATTAAGTACATTAAGTTCATGCAATGCGCAAACGAGTTCGGTCGATCATGCCGGACAGAAAATAAAATGGATGAGTTTTACCCAGGCTGTTGAAGCCAATAAAAAGCAACCAAAGAAAATTTTTATCGACATATACACGGGTTGGTGCGGCTGGTGCAAGAAAATGGATGCTTCAACTTTTATGAATGATACTGTTGCCGGTTATATGAATGAAAAGTTTTACGCTGTAAAGCTTGATGCCGAAACCAAAGACACAATCACATTTAATGATCACCAGTTTTTTTTCATGCCTGAATACAAAGCCAACTCACTTGCACTTTCACTTCTTAATGGTAAGATGAGCTATCCTACTTTTGTAATTATGGATGAAAAGGTCCAACTGCTTTCTCCCGTTCCCGGTTTTCAAACAGTTCCGCAGTTAATGCCGGTGCTGAAATACTTTGGTGAGAATATTTATCTAAGTCAAAACTGGGCAGATTACAGCAACAGTATCAATACAAAAAATTAAAATTTTCAAGATTGTTTTAATTAAAGGTATTTGGTCTTGATAATATTTATATGGTGCAATTCATGCCCTGCTATTGCATATCCAAGGCCACGCACTGAAAAATGATTATCGTTGGCAATTCCAAATTGCGACAACTGCTCTTCATTAAAGTTCAGAAAAAGCTGAGTGGTGGATTGGCGCAATAATGCAAATTCACTCATTATGGACTGTATGCTTCTTTCGTTAGCGTAGCTTGCTGGGGCATAATCGTTTTCTTCAAAACCTGCCAGCTTGGTTTTGTCTTTACGCGAAAATCGTAATGCGCGATAGGCGAAAATTCTTTCTGCATCCATTAAATGAACCAAAATTTCTTTAATAGTCCATTTGCCTGCTGCATACCTGTAATTAAGTTGTTCTTCATTGAGGCTGTTAATCAAATTCATTGTTGCAATGAAGTTATACTCCAACTCTTCAATTAAGTCATCATCTTTAACGCGGTTGATGTAAGCACTGTATTCCACAGGGAATTCATTTGCTTCAGGTCTTGTGATTGTCATTTTTAATATTTTAATATTGAATACGTATCAAAGATTAATAGTGCTGTAATTTTAAAACATTTAATTGAAATAAAGTTATTGCCTGCACATTAATACTTGCTTTACACATTACTTAATTTTAGTAGCACATCTGACTATTGCAAATTACCTATTATAAGTTTTTTATAATTTCTTGTTTAAGTTAAAATCCATTGAACCATTCTTTAATTTTTTGGAGCTAAAAGAATGGTACAGTTAATTACTCAAAATGAAGTATTGATTGGCTGTAAAAACAAAAAGTCCGCAAAACTGCAGACTTTTTGTTTTAGGGTGATAGATGGGGCTCGAACCCACGACCTCCTGAACCACAATCAGGCGCTCTAACCAGCTGAGCTACAATCACCGTATAGGTTTCCGGAAAAACGGAGCGCAAAACTAAGTATAAAATCAAAATGCACAACTAATGTTTTCTATTTGCTGAAATCTTACGTTATTTTATCCGTCTCTTAGTTTTAGAATGAATTCAAAAACTGTTTTACAAGTTGAAGGTATGACGTGTAATTCCTGTGCAAATACCGTTTCAAGGTATTTAGCAAAGCAGGGAATGAGCGAAGTAAAAGTTGATTTTGTGAGTGGTGAAGTTTCATTCAAAAATGGTGATGATGCTCCTCTTGAATCAGTAGTTAAGGGCATTAATGGTTTGGGTTATAAAGTGACCAATGAACCCGCAAAAGCATTACCCAGATTCGGCTTCACCGGCCTTGAAAAAATGTTTGCGCTGTGCCTTTTGTTTACATTGCCTTTACTTGCCCATATGTTTTTATCGATAAGCATATTGCACAATGCCTGGGTGCAATTTGGATTATGTTTACCGGTTATGTTCATGGGGTTAAGGCAATATGGCAAAAGCGCCTGGGCTTCGCTTACAATGGCAACTCCTAATATGGATGTACTGATTCTTACAGGTGCACTGGCTGCTTTTGCATACAGTATTATAAGCCTGTATACTGAAGGAATGTATACACATAATGTATTCTTCGAAACCAGTGCATCCATCATCACATTTGTAACCTTAGGCAACATTATTGAAAAACGAACTGTAAGGCAAACTCGGTCAGCAATTGATGAGTTAAAAAAACTGCAGCCAGAAGAAGCCAGGAAAATAACCAACTATGGAAAATCTGATGAAGCAACAGTTATGTTGCCGGTTCAGTCAATTGTACCCATGGATTATGTACTTATTAATGAAGGTGAAGCTATTAGTGTTGATGGAAAAATAAAATGGGGGAGTGCTCTTGTTGATGAAAGCATGCTTACCGGTGAAAGTTCACTGATGTCACGTTCAGTTAATGATATGGTTTTTGCTGGCACCACACTTGTAAAAGGAACAGTTAAGGTATTAACCCAAAAAAGCGCAGATGCAACGGTACTGTCCGGCATTATTGAGCTGGTAAAAAAAGCACAGTCAGAAAAGCCATCAATTCAGCGAATAGGTGATAAGGTGAGTGCGGTATTTGTGCCGGTTGTAATTGTTTTGGCATTGTTAGTTTTTTTAATGGCCAATTTTGTATTTCACGTTGAATTTAAACAAGCTCTGCTTAGTAGCATTGCGGTTTTGGTGATAGCCTGCCCATGCGCTATGGGTTTAGCAACGCCAACCGCTATTGCAGTTGGTATAGGCAGAGCTGCAAAAATTGGAATTCTTTTTAAAACTGCTCAATCGCTGGAAGTATTAGCAGGTGCCAGGACTATAGTGTTTGATAAGACCGGAACACTTACCACTGGTAAATTTTCAGTTGACGAAATCAAAATTTTTAATTCAAATGAAGAGGAGGTTGCTTCAATAATTGCGGGACTTGAAAAACACTCTTCTCACCCAATAGCCAAATCACTGATAAGTTATACTAAAACAAAATTCCCGGATCTCGAAGCGAAGAGTTTTGGTCAAGTTGATGAAGCTAGTGGTAAAGGAGTTATCGGAGTTACTGCAAATGGAATTGAATACAAAATCGGTTCAGCACTTTTTTGTGAAATAGCACCAATTGAAGGCTTCCATATTTATCTTACAGCCAGCCATCAGCTTATAGCTGCATTAAAGATTAAAGATTTATTAAGCGATAACGCAAGTGAAGTTATTCAGTATTTCAGATCAGCAGGATTAAAAACGATATTACTTTCAGGTGATAGTGAAGCGAAATGCAGAATAATACAGGAGCAAACCCGAATAGGAGAAGTATATGCCCAACAGACACCACAAATGAAATTTGAGCGTATTCAATTGTTAAAAAAACTCGGACCGGTAGTTATGGTGGGGGATGGAATAAACGATGCACCCAGCCTGGCTGCTGCTGATTTAGGTATTTCAGTTGTTAATTCTTCCCAGGTGGCAATAAACGCTGCAGCGGTTTTACTATTGCACCAGGATCTTGCATCACTTAAATCAGCATATTGGCTAAGCAGGCAAACTATCACTACAATAAAACAAAATATTTTTTGGGCAATAATTTATAACCTGTTTACTATACCACTTGCCGCATTAGGTTTTATTGCCCCAATGTGGGCCGTGTTTTCTATGGCTTTCTCCGACTTTATAGTTGTTGGAAATTCATTAAGGCTAAAATGGAAGGCGTTAAAGTAACTGTAATGTAAAAAAAGCATATTGCGGTTAATGCTGTTATTAACAAATATCATAGCTGTTAACACTAAAAGGCTTGTAAATAAAGGGTTGTGGACGTTTGTCATTTTCGTTTAAAAAAAAATGAAGCGATAGTTTAAAAAGTTGTTGCGTATTTAAATTTCTGTACTTTTGAAACCAATTCATTAAATAATCTTAAAATATTAATTCAATTCAAAAAGCTATGAAAAAACAATTACTATTAGCACTTGCGTTGATGACTGCTGCCGGATCGTATGCACAAAACCGTCAGTATCAGCTTCCGCAATCGAAAACGTTGGTTCCCCGGTCTAACGCTTCGAACCTGAAAGCAGTACCGGTTGACCGTGCAAAAGGCGATGCCTTTGAAGTTCCGTTTGCAAATCCTGCAACTAAGAACACTGTTCAGGCAAACAAAGTGTCAGCTCCTACTGAAACCCTTATCGGCTACACGCAATACGACCTGCAGACAAACTCAGCAATTTTAAATCGTTTCATTAAACACAGTGATGGAACAATGTCAGCTGCATGGACAATGTTATGTACAGGTTGCCCAACAGGAACAGATCGTGGAACAGGTTACAACTATTTTGATGGTTCTGCCTGGGGTCCAATTCCTGCAACTAAAATTGAGCCATCAAATCGTACCGGATTCCCAAGTATTGCAGTTACTGCATCTGGTAAGGAAATGTCTATCGCACATTCTTCTTCACTTGGCGGTATGTTATTAACATGGAGGCCAACTAAAGGTACTGGTGCCTGGACTGAATTTCCTAATGCTTTAGGAAATGTTGCATCTGACACCTGGAGTAAAGCAATTGCCGGAGGAGCCAGCGGTGAATCAATACATGCAATATGGAATGCAAATGCAGCAGCTAATGGACAGAATTTTTCAATTTATTATTCTCGTTCAGATGATGGCGGTGCTACATGGCCTGTATTACGCACTATTATCCCAAATCTTGATTCATCGCACTATTTAGGATGGGGTGGAGATGCTTATGCTTTAGATTCAAAAGGCGATCAAATTGCTTTGGTTACAGGTGATTTTACAAATGACCAGATCTTGTTAAAATCTAATGACAATGGCGCAACCTGGACAACTACTGTTATTTGGCCATTCCCGATTCCTTTTTATGATGATGCAACAATGGCTTTACCTGATATCGATGGTGATGGCGTTTCTGATGATATTGAAGCTCCATCTGGAGATGCACATGTAATGATTGATAATAATGGTATTTGCCACGTATGGTATACTACAGTTTTAATTACAGATACTTCTGCTGCTGATTTATTAGGATACTATCCTAACGGTAGCGATGGATTGTACTATTGGAATGAGAATTTTGGAACTAACCCTCCTGTTATGATAGCTGCGGCTGAGGATTTAAATGGAGATGGTGTGTTAAGCATTCCTACTGGTGGTGCAAACAATGGTAACGGTATGGGTGTATATCGTGGTGGTATAACACAAATGCCTACTTCAGGTATGGATGCTGCCGGCAATATTTATGTTTCTTATCAGACTTACATCGAAACAGGTGATTCTACAATTTATCCTGGTGTTGGACATAAGCACATATTTGTTATTAAGTCATCTGATGGTGGTACAACATGGTCTATTCCTTACGATGTAGTACCAGGCCCACCTGCTGATGGTTTATTACAGGAAGGTGTATTTGCTTGTATGGCTAAAAATGTAGATGCTAATGTTCACCTGATTTATCAGCGTGATTATGCTCCAGGTCATTCATTATCTTCAAATACAACTGAAGCTGGCTGGAATGCTGACCCAAGTGATATCGTTTACGCTTCTGTTCCTGTTACTGATTTAGTTACCGGAATTAATGATAATGTTCAGGCAAACGATTTCAATGTAAGTCAAAACAATCCAAACCCTGCTACAGATATTACTTCAATCAACTTTACATTAAACAAAACTGCTGAAGTTGATTTTGTGGTTACTGATGTAGTTGGTAAAGTAGTTTATTCAGAAGTTCGCGGAACCATTAATCCCGGATCTTATACCATTAATTTGAATACTACTAGCTTAAACAGTGGTGTTTATTTTTACACTGTAAAAGTTGATGGTAATTCTGTTACTAAGAAGATGATTGTTGAGTAATTTCAGCAAATAATTATTTTAGAAAAACCTCTCTGCAATGAGAGGTTTTTTTTTGCCTGATATTTTTTAAGCTTACTCCTAACCAATATTAAGCGAATATTCACTATTTAACACCTGTTGTGTTAGTTTTGGGTAATAATAAATTTCAGGTGTTCGGTTTTTTAAAAAATATTTAGAGATTTACTTCACAAAATCATTAATTAAATAATATTAAATAAACATTGCACTATGAAAAAAAATCTACTCTTCATCTTAGCATCAGTAATTGTTGTTGGAGTAAATGGTCAGCAAAAGTCAATGCTGCCACAATCAATAACACCATTCCCGCGTGCGAATCAGAATAACCTGGTAAGCCTTCCAGCAAACCACAGTTATGGCGATCCTTACTATTTGCCATTGAATGTGAACCCTTCGTTGCACTATGTTACGGCAAATAAAATGTCTTCACTGTCTGAAGCTATTATTGGTAACACCCAATATGACTTGCAAACCAATTCAGGCATTATGAATCGTTTATTGTATCATGATGATGGTACCTTTTCTGCAACCTGGACTTTCATCCCGATAGGAGGAGTTTCAGGCGATCGCGGAACCGGCTACAATTACTATGACGGAACAAACTGGGGGTCATTTCCGTCTGCACGTGTAGAACCAACGAACCGTACAGGTTTTACCAATGTTGTAGTTACCAATTCAGGAAGAGAGTTGGTGTTTGCGCATTCATCTACACTTCCCGGAATGTTGATGACAGCTCGTCCGGCTAAAGGAACTGGTTCATGGACAGAATATGGAAGTGCATTAGGTATGGGAGCAAATGATACCTGGTCCAAAGCAATTAAAGGAGGAAGCAATGGTGAAACAATTCATTGTATATGGCAAGGCTCAGGTGTTAGCGGTGTTCCGCTATTAGGACAAGATGGCCCACTTTTTTATTCGCGCTCTGATGATGGCGGAAACACTTGGCCTGTATTAAAAACCGTTATTCCTGCATTAGACAGTTCTCACTTTTTTGGCTTTGGTGCCGATTGCTATGCCATGGATACAAAAGGTGATACCGTTGTAATAGTAGCAGGCGATTGGACTACTGACCTTATATTATTGAAATCGATAGACAATGGTAACACCTGGACAACAACTTTTATTGAGCAATTCCCAATTGCATTATATAACGATGCTGCCATGATGTTGCCTGATACTGATGGTGATGGATTAGGTGACAGAATTGAAAATAGTGCCGGAGATGCACACCCCTTAATTGATAACAATGGATTAGTGCATGTATGGTTTACTAAAGTGTTGATTAACGATCCTGATAGTGCAGCAACACTAACTTACTATCCAAATTCTACTGATGGTTTGTATTACTGGAATGAGAACTTTGGAGCAAATCCTCCTGCGCTAATTGCTGCAATGGAAGATTTTAATGGAGATGGTGTTATTAACGTGCCTTCAGGTGGAGCCAATAATGCTAATGGAATGGGTGGTTACCGTGGAGGTGGCACTCAAATGCCTACTGCCGGTGTTGATGCCAATAACAACTTATATGTTTCTTATCAGAATTTTGATGAGCGATGCGATACTACCATTTATCCCGGTGTAGGACATAAACCCGTTTATGTAATTACTTCAAGTGATGGTGGTGTTCTACCATTTATCCCGGTGTAGGACATAAACACGTTTATGTAATTACTTCAAGTGATGGTGGTGTTACATGGAGCACTCCTTATGATGTTGTACCAGGGCCACCAGCAGACGGTTTATTGCAGGAAGGTGTTTTTGCATGTATGGCTCGCAGAGTGGATAATGCTGTGCATCTTATTTATCAGCGTGATTATGCACCAGGCCATTCAATTTCAAGCAATACAACTGAAGCCGGATGGAATGCAGACCCAAGTGATATAGTTTTTGTAAATATTCCTGTAACTGATTTGGTAGGTATTAATGAAAATCAGGCTGTAAATGATTTTAGTGTTAGCCAGAATGTGCCAAATCCGGCAAGCCAAAGCACTTCAATACATGTTACACTCAATAAGCCGGCCCAGGTTGAATTTAAGGTTAACGACTTATTGGGAAAAGTTATTTATTCTGAAGAGCGCGGAACTCAGCAATCAGGCACTTTTACAATTCATCTGAATACTTCAAATCTGCAAAGCGGAGTATATTGCTATACGGTAAGCGTTGATGGTAAATCTATAACCAAAAAACTTATTGTTGAATAATTTAACTCAAGACATTGATTGAATTAAAAGCCTTCTGATTAAGAAGGCTTTTTCATTTTTGTAAAGTGTCAATCCCATTATTTGCCCAACGATTGTTTGATAGCTGATGATAAAAATCATTTCATTCCCTAAGTAAGTATCGAACTTAGTGTTTTCAAAAAACTGTTAGCTATGAAATCTAAAAACCATTCATTATTTATTATTGTTATAGTATTTGCCGTTTTATTGGGTTCCTGTGTTTCGCAAAAAAAATATGACAAGTCTCTTGCTCGAATAAGTTCATTGCAAGCAGATAGTGCGCGTCTTGAAATGGATAAGAGAAAATTAATTGCAGAAAAACTTGGTATTGAAGCTGACAAAGCTGTTACCGAATATTCACTAACCCAACAAATATTAATTAAGCAGGAAGAGCTTAAGGCAAAGGAAGCATTACTCGGCCAGCGTGAGCAAAAACTTAATGAGTTCCAGCGTATAATTGCAAAACAAAGCGAGCGAATTTATAAGATGCAATATTCAATTAAAGAAGCTTTGGTTGGATTTAAGCCGGAAGAACTAACAATTTCAATTGTTGACGGAAAAATTTATGTTTCGCTACAGGAGAAATTATTGTTTAAAACTGCCAGTGCCAAAGTAGATGCGAAGGGCAAAGATGCATTGGGTAAACTTGCTTCAGTATTAAATGATCATAACGATTTTGAAGTAGTAATTGAAGGGCACACAGATACTGTACCAATTTCAAAAAAATATGATGACAACTGGGATTTGAGTGTAAACCGTGCTATTTCAATTGCACGAATACTTGAGTATGATTATAAGGTTGATCCAAGGAGAATGATTGCATCGGGAAGAGGCGAGTTTTATCCTGTTGCTACAAACTCTACAGCTGAAGGACGCGCAAAAAACAGGCGCACTGAAATAATAATTTTACCTGACTTTAAGGAATTATACGAATTAGTCCGATAGCAGATATTGCACCTTCAGGCAATTTCCTTATGTGGATCATAAGTTATCTGCAAGCATTCAGTTTTTTTAAAACTGATTTCTATTTGCTGCTTTTTATAAATGCAAAGAAGCCGTAAGGAAACTTACGGCTTCTTTATTCAAGAACCTGAGGTTATTTAATTTTTCAGAAACTTTTTTTCAATGAAACGGTCTCCATTTTTAATTCTACAGATGTAAATACCATTTTTTAAATCAACAGTGTTTACATCGTACGAGTCGGCTGTTACCACGTTTTCTTTAATCAGTTTTCCAGCCACATCATAAATCGAAATAACTGTTTCCTCACTTGCTTTAAGATGAGCAATTTTCAATTGATCGCTTACCGGGTTAGGTCCTATAATAACTTCATCAGCAATTGCTGGATCCATTTCTCTAACTGTGGAAGTGCCAATACAATTTACTTTCTTACTTATTGCAGATACCGATGAACAGGTAATGTTTGCAGTATCATTACCTGCGCTTACTGGTTTGTACCTGACATATATAGTAGTAGGTGCAATTGAATTGTTTACCTGTTGCAGTTTAAGTGTTTTAACCCATCCTGATGTGCCGGTTAATGATACCTGCCATTCTGTAGGTGCAACAACTTTAATTGAATCAGTAAGATTAGTGCCATTTAAAACGAAAGATTTGGATTTTGAAGGCAATGTTGTTGTGGCAGTAAACCCGGTTAGCGAGGAAGGTGCGCATGTTAACAATGGCTTTAAGTAAGTTAATGTCTGAACAGCAGTATAAATGTAATCACCGCTTTCATTACCATTGTTGTTGGCTGCATTGCAGGCTACATAAAGTTTCACATTACCAGCACCAACAGCAGGCGCAGTCCAGTTAAAGCTAAATGTAGTGCTGTCGTTTGCCAAGCCACCATTAGTCTTATGGCAAAGATTAGTACGTACTTTACCATTAATAGTTTTATTTTTCAATTGCGTTTTAGCAGTATTAGTAACCACTATAGTACCTGCATTTGAGGAGTCTGCTTTCAAAATTTCACATCCTATTCCAAATATTTGTTGACCGGGTTTAATAATTTTCACATTTATAGTATAGGTCCTGCCAGGAATATAACCAAAGTTATTCATGTCAGATGTGATAGTAATTGATCCGGTGGGGTCATTTAACGGATGCCCCGAGTGGCAGTTTCGGCAATTGGTTTCCCCTGGTGAATTGGTATAACCGGCTATCCCATTTTCACTGTGCAATGCTGCACCAAAAATTGCTGCAACTCCTGCAGCCACGAATAATAATGTAATTAGTTTTTTCATAAAGTAGACGTTTTAAAATTTAAAGAAGAATTATTTAGTAGTCAAAATATTAAAAGCCAAACACAAATTACTTTATAAGGCGCAGGGTTAAGGGCAAAGTGCTGCCATTAGTTGATTCTGGTTTAATGCCAGATTCAACATCAGAAGTAATTAGTGTTGACTACTACTTTAATAAACTAAACAGTGAAAGGGGTAATTCTATAGATTCAAAAATAATGCCGAAAAAGTCATTCCTGAAAATGAACATTTATTTTTTGGATCATAAATGTAGTCTTTGGGAAAAATAAATACTCTTCTTTGATTTCTAAAAAGTATTAATGAAACACATCAAGTTTAGCTGTAGCAATACCTGTGCTTGTTGTAATTCGTAACAGGTATGTTCCGTTCATCAGAGTGGAGGTGTTTATTTTAAAAATCAATGAAGCCTCCTGTTTGTGTTCTGATAATACCCGCCCGGTAACGTCTATAATCTGAATAGTTTTTAAAAGTGCAGAACTATTACTTTCAATTGTTATTTCATTATTAGCCGGGTTGGGATATACTGAAATTGACTCATCACCATACGAGGCCGACACCTGATTGCCAGATTTAAAAGGCGTGCTGCTTATTTCTGCCCGTAATGTATAACATTGTAATGCATTATAAATTGACGAACCGGCCCCATATACTTTTATTTTATAAGTTGCTTTAGCTGCTGTATTATAAATTATGAGTTCGTTATTTAAGCCACTATTCGCGGAAGTCGCTAACACAGTTGTTCCTTTGAACAGTTTTACATTATAATTAGCCGGAAGGTTAGTTAATGTAACTTTTAAATTTGGTTTGGTGTTGGTTGTGTTAAACTTAAACCAGTCTGCATCGCCAGCCGGGTTAATGGCGGCCGTAATATCAGTAGCAACTGTAATCAGCTTGGCTGTGCCATTGGTATTATTGGTTTCATATACATCGGGGCAACCAGCAATGCCAGTGGTAAAAGTAACAATGCCGGACCAGGCAGATGTTGCATTCCCGCAATCACTTTGTATTTGTACATCGTAACCTGTGGAAGAAACCAGCGATGTGAGGTTAAAGGTGGTTAAAGGAATATTATTAATTACAGTCCATGTGCCGGATGATGATATTCCGTATCGTAAATTGTAATATACTGCATCAGGCGCACTATTCCAGCTAACTGTAGCTGATGTTGCCGTGATAGATGAAACAACAACACCGTTTACGACACTACTTGGATTAATAACTGTACTTGCAGTAGTGGTGCAGCTTCCGGAAGTAACAGTTACTGAATAAGTTCCTCCAGCTAAATTTTGAATGGAAGAAGTTGTTTCCCCGGTGCTCCATAGGTATTGATAATTAATACCTCCGGAAACAGATGAACTGATGCTTCCATTGTTCTCACCACAGTTTGTATGAACTGGTGTTAAAAGTACCTGCACCGCTGTTGATGGATTAACTATTGCTGTGGCAGTAGCAGTACAGGCGCCTGATGTAACTGTTACCGTATAGGTTCCAGCACTAAGCGAACTTATTACTGAAGTAGTAGCACCGGTATTCCAGGAATAAGTTGGATTACTAATTCCACCTATTGCTGAAACGGAAACTATACCATTATTTAAACCACAAGAGGTATGTTGCACATTTGGAGCTAATGTAGGAGGGCTTAATTGCTGCAGATAAGTAAAGGCCTGTTTGGTGCAACCATTCGCATCGGTTACCGTAATTGTATAGGCCCCGGCAGCCAGGTTGCTGATTGAGGCAGTAGTATTACCTGTTGACCACAGGTAAGTAAATGGTGCCACTCCGGTTGTAACATTGGCTGTGGCACTTCCCGGATTTCCTGTTGAACAAGGAAGAACTGTAGTAAGGTTAATGGTAATAACATCAACTGAGACTGTTACGGTATCAGTAGAACTGATACCCGACAATGCATGTGTAACAGTAAGAGTATAGGTTGTTGTTGCAGATGGTGTTGCAAGAGGATTACTGGAAGTTGTTGAAATTAAACCGGTGGCAGGGCTCCATGCATAATTTAAACCCTGAACTGCCGCGCTGCCAAGCGATACTGAACTACCCTGGCATATGTAATGATCCTGGCCGGCATTGGCAGTCACTGTTGCATTTAAGTTGATATTATCAATATATAATTTGTTACCGTAGCCATTAATATTTTGAAATGCTACAATAATGCTTTGACCGGTATAGCTGTTTAGACTAATGGAATCTTTACGCCATTGATTTGATGTTGGAACAAAACTGGTTCCACTGCTGCCTGCAGTTGATAAATCAGCTCCTCCTTTTATATATGCTTTAGTGAATGATACTCCGCAATCAGTTGAAATAAGTACGGCCAGCGAATCGGAATAACCTGAAAAAACCTGGTAAGCAACGTCAAATGTAAGAAGTGCCGATGAGTAACTTCCTAAATCAAGCCGCATGGTTTGCAATTCATCTTTTTCTCCGGGAATATTCCAGCTGTAATTATCAAACACCATAGAGTTTATTGAATTGCCGAAACCACCTGCAGTTGCTGTTTTATTCCATTTATTTCCAGCAGTACCATTATCCACATTCAACCAGCCTGATGGAGGATCAAGCGCACCTTCAAAACCTTCATTTAATGGAAGATTATTTCCCTTGGTGCTGATATAGCTTGTTTTGGTAATTGAGTTATTGGAAATTCCGTCAGTCACTGTGAGTGTTACATCAAAAACGCCATTGCTGTTATATACAACTACCGGGTTAGTTGCAGTTGACGTTGATGGTGTTGCACCGGTAAATATCCAACTGCGGCTTGTTACAGTGCCTGTTGAATTATCACTGAACGCTACCGGTTCTCCAACACATGGATTAGTTTTGTTTGCGCTGAAATTTGCATTTAGTGCCCGTAAATTGGTTATCGGTGTTTCCCACATTCCACGACCATAACTCGCATATCTTAATACCGTATTTGATGTGCTGTCATTGTATATTGAAAGATCAATTGCATCAGTTCGTGATGGTAAATTGAGATTGTAAATGGTCCATGTTGCTGCATTTAATGTTTTATAATACACTGTATTGGCGGAAGCTACAAACACCAATTCGTTGGTTGCAGAATATTCATCAGCCAATATTTTTACATGGTTTACACCAGGAAGATTATATGTAATGTTAGTCCATGTAACACCACCATCTATAGACCTGTAGGCTTTAGTATTCATGGTAGCATAAACAATGTCCGGATTTGAGCTTATGGATGTGATACTTGCTTTGTTATTTGTAGTGTTAGGCAGGGCATAACTTGTAAATGCAGGTGTTCCGCTTAGTGCATTGTTACTAATATGTATAAAGCCATCATTGGTAATAATGTATAATCGGTTGGCATTGCCAAATGCACAGTGCATAGACATAATTTTTTTTCCTGTACTATATATCTGAGTCCATGAAGGTGTGGTAGCAGTTAAATTGGTTGTTCTGTAAATAAATGAGTCAGCTGCAAAAGCGAGGTCTGGGTTAGTGCGGTGAAAAGCGATGTCATGTAACAAGGTTACCTGCGCAGGTAATCCATAGGTGCTTTCGCTTCCGTTTACAAGCCTGCGTTTATTGCTACCGTAATAATAAACCATGGAACTGTTAATGCGATAATCGAATGCACATTGTGAAGTCCAGTCGCCACCCCGGTTGCAATACCAGCCAAGTGATGTTGCATATAATTCACCATTATCCTGTGTTCCAATACTGAACATGTCTTTACGTGTCGGAGAGCAGTTGCCATGGTAAATTTCATAACCGTAAATACCATCACTTTTTGGTGTCCAGTTATTACCACCGTCAACGCTTAGCCAAACACCACCATCATTCATATTATAAAGGTTGTTGTTATTAAAAGGTGAAGTAATAATCTGATGCATATCAGTATGAACCTTTTGCCACCAGTTGGTTAATTGCAGCCAGGTAACCCCACCATCAGTTGATTTCCAGACATTATGTGCAACGAGGTAAAGTATATTTGCATTTACTCTGTCGGTGCCGATTGAAAAATTATAATCGCCCTGTGTGGAGGATGTTGAGCTGTTGGTATAATAAGTAAGATAGGGAGGAACACTTGTTTTAACCGGAGTAAAACTATTGCCTCCATCTAACGATTTATAAATTGTGCCGCCATTAACTACCATACCTAGGTAAACAAGATTTGTATCTGCAGGTGTAACAGCTATGCGAACACCATTGCCGTTTGTAAATCCGGCAGGTAAAACAATTCCGTTAGTTATCTGAGTCCAGTTGTCGCCAAAATCGATGCTCCTGAAAAAAGATGAATCTCTCCCTGCAGCGTATAACACACGTGAGGGCGGTGTTTTTTGTTTCAAATCATCAAATTGACGAGATGCTGATTTAAGTGTCCATGTTGCACCAGCATTAGTGGTTTTGTATATTCCGGTATTAGTAGCTGCTACAATTACATTGTGGTCATCAGGATCCATAATCATTTCAACCACCAGTTTTCCAGTCAGCGTTGTTTGGGTAAATGTTTGCCCTCCATTCACTGATTTTAAAACACCTATGCCACTGTAATAATAATTATGATCACCTGTTCCTAAATATATAATTGAGTCATTAGTAAAATCAACACAAACAGAAGCAAGACGAGCCGATGACATAAAATCTGTTCCTGGAGTAACCTGCCAGTTATTTCCTCCATCTGTTGTTATAAATAATCCGCCTCTTGCACTTACCGCATATATCTTATTTGGATTAACTGAATGAAACTTCAGCTGGCTTACACGACTTATGCCATGTATCTGCCCGCTGGCATTGGTTGGAAATTTTGCCGGCAGTACTGCGGACCAGTTGGCCGATTGTCCGTAGGTTGGCGAAGCAAATAAAAGCAGAACTGATAAAGTACCTATTGAAAGCAGTAAGCTCTTCTTGATACTATTACCTGAAACTGGTCTAAAAATATTAACTATTGGTATATATGTTTTAAAAGATAATTTCATTTTGTAGATATTCTTTAATCATTAAGTGATAGGTGACTTAAATCTCAAATAGTTTATTTGTGTTTCAACTCTAATTGTTGTTTGTCAAAAATCGCCTGCCTTGCCTCCATTGTTAAAATTCGTCCGTCTTCCTGAACATAGGGAAATACAGTACGCTTCCAGTCTTTAAAACGCTTGCATTCATATGCCATCAGGTCATATTCATTTTTTTCGGCCGGGGTCATTTTTTTCAATTGGCGTTTTACTGTTTCATGATGTTGTTCTTCGGCTTTGTTTTCTTCTTCTCCCATAAGCTCTTCTTCTTCAATTGGCATCAGCCTGTTTTGCCAGTACTGATCAAAGGCCTTTAAAGCTTCATAATAGTTGGTTGCCGGGTCATCCATCATTTGTATCCAAACGGGCTGAGAGCTATAATCAATTTGGGGCTTTTCTGGAGTTAGAGATACAACTTTTTGCTGGGCTGAAGCAAATAGGTGGAAATTGATAAGAATAATAAATGAAATTAGGCAATAACGAATATTCATGATTGAATGTTATTAAATGTTTCTAAAGAAGAATAATTACCTGGGGAAGGGTAGATTTATAAAGGTTGCTAAATTAAATTTAATTCATTGCAAAGCTATTAGCAGCTGTATGATATTAATCAAGTTTCAGGAATAAACAAACTCATTTTTATAATATGGAAGATGTTGCTTAGGTACTATTCTACACCAATACAATCACTTTTTCTTTTTCTTTTTTTCAGCTAATTGAGCAAGCCTGAATTTTACAATAGTTGTTACAATCTTTTTCGGAATAGGTTGATCAAGAGGGAATTGAATTGTCCCCTTGGAAGTTTTAAATTTTACAAGTTCTGCAGCAAAATGTTTAATAGCAGCTGCCCCGGGATAAAAGCCAATGTGATTTTTGTACCCGGCAAAATGAACAAGGTTTCCATCCTGGTAAAAAGTAGGTATGGCATAACTTATTTTTTCAGAAGCCTTTGGCGCAGCTTTGCCTATTATTGTTCTGATCTCTTCTAACTTTTGTTGTATAGGTTTATCAAAGTTACTGATATAAAAATCAATTTCGTTGTTCATTTAGTGAAGTAAATTTTAAAAGGTGAAATTAGTAATTGGGTAGCAAAAGAATCAGCAGGAATGGATAATTGAATAAATAATAATTCTATTAATTCGGGCTGATTCAAAATCCCTTCTATTTTTGCAGCAATGAATTATCTTACAGCAGAGCACCTGGGTAAAAGTTATGGCATTAATCCGCTTTTTTCTGATATCAGTATTTCCCTTAGTGAAAATCAAAAAACCGCACTTATTGCTTCAAACGGCAGTGGCAAGACTACATTATTAAAAATACTTGCCGGCAAAGAAATTGCTGATGCAGGCACAGTAACTATTCGCAACGGTATAACCCTCGGTTATCTTGAACAGGATCCATACCTTGATGAAGCAGCTACCATTCGGGAAAACCTTTTTATGAGCGAAAACAAAGTGCTGCAACTCATTGGTGAATATGAAGAAGCGCTTTACCTGGATGAAAAAATTCTAAAGACAGGCGATAGCGTCTATGAAGCGAATCACCAAAAGCTTCAGGAGCTCATGCAGAAAATGACTGATGCTCATGCCTGGGATTATGAATCGAAAGTAAGCGAGGTAATGGGTAAACTTAATATTCACGACCTTGATGAAGTAGTACGCAACCTTTCTGGCGGGCAGCGAAAACGCATAGCATTGGCAAAGCTGCTTATTGAAGAGCCTGATTTGTTATTACTTGACGAGCCAACCAATCATCTTGACCTGGATATGATTGAATGGCTTGAAAATTACCTGAAACGTTTGCGTAAAACAGTTTTGCTTATTACACATGACCGCTACTTCCTTGATAGTATATGCGATACCATCCTGGAACTTGAAAATCAAAAGCTATACCAGTACAAAGGAAATTATGCCTATTACCTTGAAAAGAAGGAAGAACGAAGGGCTGTTACCGAAGCAGAGTTAGATAAAACCCGCAATTTGTACAGGCGCGAACTGGATTGGATGCGAAGACAGCCTAAAGCGCGCACCACAAAACAGAAAGCCAGGATTGATTCATTTTATGAAACAGAAGAAAAAGCCAAAACTGTAGTCGATTCAAAACGGATGAGCATCACAATGCAGATGAATAGGATGGGAAGTAAGATTCTTGAGCTTGAAAATGTTTGTAAGCAATTTGGTGATAAAGTTTTACTCAAAGATTTTTCGCATATTTTTAAAAGAGGTGAGAAGGTAGGAATACTTGGCCCAAACGGATCCGGAAAATCAACATTGCTGAAGATGATCATGCAGCAATTAAAACCGGATAAGGGCAGGATTAAAGCAGGCGAAACAATTGTGTTTGGTTATTATTCGCAGGATGGCCAACAGCTTAAGGGTGATAAAACAGTTATTGAAGTAGTTCGTGAAATTTGTGATTATGTGGATACCGGTGGCGGATCATACTTAAATGTATCACAATTTTTACAGCATTTTAAATTTGATTATCAAAAGCAACATACACCGGTAAGTAAGCTGAGCGGTGGTGAAAAAAGAAGACTATACCTCATTACCATTCTGATAGCTAATCCTAATTTTTTAATTCTTGATGAGCCGACTAACGACCTTGATATACTAACTTTAAATCTTCTTGAAGAGTTCCTGGAAGGTTACCAGGGCTGCCTGATAATGGTTACCCACGACAGGTATTTTATGGACAGGCTTGTAGACCATGTATTTGTTTTTGCCGGCAATGGTGTAGTAAGGGATATACATGGTAATTATACGGAATACCGTATGCTTATTGATGAGGAACGTGAAAAACTTCGTGCTGCTGATAAGCAGCTGTCAGGAAAAGCTGGCGGTAAAATTGTTTCTGAAACTGATACGCCTGATAAGGGAACAGCAACCATAAAAAAACTAACCTACAAGCAAAAGCAAGAACTGGAACAAATCGAGACAGAGCTCACAGCATTAGAGCAACAAAAAAATGAACTTATGGAACATATGGGTAACAGTAATCTCCAGCACGATGAGTTACATAAGTTATCCGTGTTATTTGCTGAAGTAAGTGAAACCATTGATCAAAAAACACTGCGCTGGCTGGAACTCTCAGAACTTGCAGGTTGAAGAATTCACTTTTTCAATTTTAAAAAGGCAATAACCGGCCTGTGATCGCTGAGTTTATTGTTAATCACTTTCGATGAAATTACTTCTATTTCTTTTGAATGAAGGATATAATCAATTCTGAATGCCGGGAATGGTCCATTATAAGTAGCTCCAAATCCCCGTTCACCTTTATCAAATGAATCATTCAAAACACTTGAAAAGCTTCGATAGGTATAGGAGGATGGGGGATCATTAAAATCTCCGCAAAAAATTATCGGGTAGGTACATTCTTTCAAATGTTCAACTATTTTATCTGTTTCTGAAGCGCGTTTTATAAAGGCATTTTTTAACCTGCCATATATACGTCTTAATCCGCCCCAGTTCTTATCTTCAATATTATCTTTCAGATCTTCCACATACTCATAATCTGGTTTTTTAAACCTTATGCTTTCAAGATGGACATTATAAACTCTTATAGTATCGTCTTTATATTTGATATCGGCATAAACGCAGGTGTTGGAAGCTTTTTTGCTAAATTCAATAACCCCTTTTGAAGTTATCGGGTAACGTGAAAATAAAATGATGCCCCAATGCTTGGTATTGTGAACCCGGTGTGTTGTATAGTGGTATTGATAATAAGGCAGGTTTAATAATTCTACAAGTGTGTCGGTATTATTAAACACATCACTGTCTTCGGTATAGTATTCCTGGAAACACAAAATGTCAGGTGATTCTGATTTCAGGAATTCAAGTATTTGTGCCCGGGTTTCACGATTATGCGACCAGTTGTATAAATCAAAAAGACGCACATTTAAACTCATAACTTTTATGGCATCATCTGTTTTATTATTGCCTGGAGAAAACAGGTTGGCTGATTTAATAAATACCGTAAAACCAAGCAGGGCAGGCAGCAGGGGCACAATGATATGATTGCGTTTTCTTAATGCATAGTAAAAAAGGAAGAACAGGTTAACAGGGTACAGGTATAAAAATGCAAGACCAAAGAACGCCAGCGGCCAAAATGTTGCCGGACTTACGTAACCGGCAGCAATACCCAGCAGAACAGAAACAGCAATTGCAATGCTTACCAGGAAAAGCAATTTGCCAGCAAAAGATCGTTTTTGTTTTTCTCTCATACTTAGGATTCCGGACTACAGCTAACTCGAGTAATTGTTATACCATATTCTGCATACTATTTATCCCGGATGCCAACAGTAAAATTTTTCAATCAATAATTGGGGACTGTTGATTAATATTTACAAACTTAACGTTGTTTATTTTTATCGCTTACACTAAAAAGAATTTCTTTTTCTTCTTTGGTAAGGCTGTTATAACCTGATTTGCTTATTTTATCAAGTATGCGGTCAATAGTGGCCTCATCATAACGTTTTGCTTCACGGTAGGCATCATCACTTGCATCAGTTCGCTTGTAGACTTTTTTGAGTTTGCGGTTCGATTTGGGTTTTGAAATTCTGTCAATAAGTTTTGTGAGCCATGCTGCAATATCATTTCCCTTTTGTAATTGTCGGGTATAAATAAATCCAAAAACTGCTCCCCCAATATGAGCAATTTGTCCACCGGCATTTCCATCGGGTATGCTTATGAGTGAAATTGCAACAACAGCAGCTGCAATATATTTTAAACGAACAGGTCCAATCAAAAAAAGAAAAACTGTGTACTCAGGAATTAAGGTGGCAATTGCCACAAGGCATGCATTTACTGATGCTGATGCTCCCAAAGCATAGCTTTCAGGTGTTACATATTTGTGGAAAGCAGGAATAATGTTCATTATGGCTACCTGGAACAGAATCGCGAACATGCCTCCCATAAGATAAATGCCTACCAGCTTTTTGCCACCCAGGTATTCGGTAATTAATAAGCCTATCCAGTAAAATAATAACATGTTCCAGAAAATGTGACCTAAGCCAATATGCAGAAACATATGTGTAACCAGACTCCATGGCTGGTATATAAGCTTAGGCAGGTATTCAGGAAATTCAAAATATTGTACGACCCTAAAAAGATGATATTCGTTAAGTCCGCCAATTACAAATACAAGCCGCGCAACATTAATCACCAGAAAAACAGAAATATTAATCATGAGAATGCGCATAACCATATCTCCTGACCTGAACCTGAATTTTATGTCTTCCCAGATATTCATTTTAGCGAATTAATTCTCCTTAATTCAAACTTAACACTAAGTTATTAGAAATTTTATTGAGATAAAATGGTTACACCATTTTCATATTCAAATAGTACAGAACCATTACATCTGTTTTTACGTTACCGGTGATATGATTTTCTTCGCCAGAATAAAATCAAGATAATACCGAATAGCATTCCGCCTAAATGGGCAAGATGGGCTACATTATCACCGGGGTTATTTTCTATGGCTGCATATAATTCAAGCAATCCGTATGCAGCTACTACATATTTGGCTTTTACCGGAAAAAGAAAATAAATATACACCAGCATATTGGGAAACAACATGCCAAATGCAAGCAAAACACCAAACACTCCGCCCGAAGCACCAACCACAGGGGTTCCTGTTTTAAATTCAAGCAGCTTATTAGCAAAGTCAATAGCGGTATTAATTATGGTTGGATCATGCGGATTTTCAATGAATGCTGCTACCAGTGAATTTGCATAGGAATTACTTTCATCTGAAATTCCTGCAGAATTTTGTTCATACAATAATTGAAAGTCTACCGGGTCGGGATGATTAATAAATGCTTCAACATGCCGGGTTAAACCTGCAAGTTCATAGTACTGAAATGCCCAGTGCGTCAATCCTGCACCAATAACAGTAAACATATAGTATATCAAAAACCGTTTGCTTCCCCAGGTA
>JBGARN010000077.1:0-21760 GCA_044230205.1 Bacteroidia bacterium | reverse complement strand
GAGCTTTACGATAATGATAAAAAAATCGTTATTTCGAAATAACTATTTTCCTGGCAATAACTTCAGTTCCTCTTTCAAATTTTAAAATGTAAATCCCCGCTGCAAGTATTTTGGTTTCGAATTGTAGTGAGTGTTGTCCTTTGCTTTGTGTTTCACTTGTGGTTGATAATACTTCTTCACCTGTATAATTATACAAACGAATAGACACCTCCATTGCTTTTGGCAAATGATAATCAACATTGAAAAAGTCATTTGCAGGATTAGGGTAGCAATTTAACGCAGGATTTAAATTATATGATGTAATACCTGTTGTGGTACATAGTCCGGGAATATTTGCATCAAGCCATTGTATACGTTTGGTGATCCAGCTTTTAAGAGAATCAATTTCTCCGGAGTAGGTAGTGGCTAACGGTCCATAGTCTGGTGCAGGTCCGCTTTTGCCGAGTATGGGCCATTTTTGAAAATGCCTCGACTGTGCATTTTGAACAAGTGTTCTCATGCTGTCGATGTATGAAAAAAGATAAGCAGTATCCATAATGTTTTGCCTGTAGTTTTCATAGGTGCACTTAAGCTCGTTACTAAATGTACTGTCCTGTAACAAACGAATATACCAGCCGGTTGAATAATTATCGGTAAAACAATCATTGATATGATGCGCCCATCCGCCACCTGAGTATCCTGAAAATAGAGAACAGATAGCCATATTTTTCCAGGCCCAGTCAAAATCCCACACAGGTCCTGCTTTTAACTTGCCACCATTGGAGTATTTGTCTTTATGAAAAAACACACTCTTTTTAAATCCATCAGCGCTTCTTGCCAATTCATTAACCAGGAAATAATCTATAAAAGATTTTACATCCATATAATTCCGGTAACCTGTTACAGGGTCAGCAAAATTAGCACTGTATAATGCAGTCTCCAGGCTATCAACATAAGCAGCTATGTATGTTTTTTGTATTGCATGAATGGCATTTGCATCAGGATATTCATATACAAAGTGAACATCAAAACCCGGATGGTCAATAGGTGAATAGTTAGATTGAAAACTGTTGTTTGCATTCCAGTAGTTTTGTTGAAGTATGTAACCTCCCGTAAGGTCATTTCCTGCGGTATCAGCAGGTGTTAATTTAGCAATATCAACACGGTTGGAATCCCGTTTGATTTTTTCTCCTATTACATAAATGCCTTTGTAAGCGCTGTCAATGAGTACTTCACACAGTTGTGCACGAGGACTGTAATTACCCATTTCTCCAAAAAGTTTAAACGCCAGCAGATTTTTTAATAATGAACGGTCGTTGAAATTTGATAACAGCACCCAGTCATTTTCAGCAGGCATTCCTAAGATAGATACATTGTTGTTGGCTCCTGTTGAATCGCGCGTTTCAATACTGTAAGGTGGCTGCGGATAAGATGCCGATGTTGCGCCACGGATTTCAATGCCGATGTTGCCACTGTAAATGTTGGAGCTGTCGCTTACATAAGTAACAGTGCCCGGGCCATTGTACTTAATATCCATAAGGCAATTAACTTTTGTATCCTCAACAATAGTTTGTCCTGATGTGTTAATCATTACAATAGGAATTTCAGAACTATCAAGCACAACAGTTCCTAAATCTTCAACACAAAGTTGAAATGAACCGGTGCCTCCGCTCCACTTCCATACCTGTATATAAATGGTTTGCCCGGGTGTAAGGTCATACAAAAGCAGGAAGGAATAATATCCGTTACCTCCGTCATCATCACAACCCAGAAGATTGAGATTGGTGCACGTGCTGTCAGTCCAAACGGCAATGCCGGTATCATTGATGTTTCCGCTGTCGGTTTCAAAACTCAGGTTGCCCGAAGCAGGAACCTGCATAGTAAACCAGATATCACCGCCCTGGTAGTTGGCACAATTTGGAATAAACCCGGTACCGGGAAAACCAACATTGCTGGTAAAAATACATTGGCCTGTGTCAATTGGAATTGCAGTACAGGGATGACTTCCCTGCAGCAGTGGTGTGTTGCAGTTTCCTGCCGTTGAGAACACTAAGCCGGTATCTGGATCAGGGCCATCCTGGAATACAATATTCCATGATGAATCCTGCAATTCATAAGAATTTTCGTTCTCATAAATTCCCGCTGTATAAATTAAATCCAAACTATCACCATTGCAAATGGATAGGTTAACCATATTGCCATAATTGATTGCGCTGAATGTTCCCACCGAAATGTTATTGATTAATACTTCAAGCGTTGCGCCATTCCAGCCATCACCATAGCTGTCGTGCATGGACAATTTATAATTGCAGCATTGTGCTTTAGCATTGGTGATTTGCAAACACATCAATAAAATGAGAGAAACATTGGCTATTATTCTGGTCATCATAAGTTCTGGAAAGATAATTTATTCATTTCTTTTAATTTTCTGTTTGCATTCATAATGCGTTAGTCAGTTTTTTCCTTTAAACTTTATCTTGATGAAAAGTAAAGCTAATCAGAATTTCAAACATTCTGATTAACAATAGCTCCATTACGGATAAATAAAGTCCTTCATTTTGGCTGTTGTTGCTACCTGCCAATCGCAATACAGGTCGGGGGTAGACGAACTGCCCGAAACGTGCACCATTCTTAGTCATCTTCCGGCAACAGTTTAATTAGCACAATAAAGTTTACATTGGTAGCGCATATGAAAAAGATAGCTGTAATGATTACCGGCAATGCATTATGTAGCCCTGCTGAAAGAAAAAAACTGAGTATGAAAAAACTCCTGGTAGTTTTAATTACCCTTTGCGCATTCAATTCCTTTGCCCCCCGCTCGCGCGAGCTTGTAGCTCGTGTCTCTCACGACAAATCTCTCGTATCGCTCCCGCAAGTCGTCCACCCTGGTGTTTTTGCTCAAGACAATATCATTAGGCCTTATTTGAAACCCTGATACAATTCCAACCATCATAAAAACAATCAATAAAATCCCAAGCCACTTCATTTGATGAATTTTTACAAACCGAAAAGTAATCAATTAGCTCAAACTAACACAGTTTAGTGAACGCTCTCCGGAGGGGTCAAACTGACCTCCCCCATCATGGCGCAAGCATCCGCTTGTGCCCCTTATAGTGTCATAACCAGTTAACACCTCTCGTGCAAAATTACAGTTCGTTTCTGGCAAACAGCTGTTCCCGTTAGCGCTCCCGCAAGCCTCCAAGCTTGTGTTTTTGCACAAGACAATATCATTAGGCCTTATTTGAAACCCATGCACAACTCCAACCATGATAAAAACAATCAATAAAATCCCAAGCCACTTCATTTGACAAATTTTTACAAACCGAAAAGTAATCAATTAGCTCAAACTAACACAGTTTAGTGAACGCTCTCCGGAGGGGTCAAACTGACCTCTCCCAAAAGGTGTGTAATTCATTTCCAAGACTGCGTAATCAATTTCCAAGACACTGTAATCAACTTCCAAGACTGCATAATTCATTTCCAGGACTGCATAATGCGCCTCAAAGAGTGTGTAATCAATTGCCAAGCGTGCATATCCAATTACCATTACAGCGTATTTAATTGCAAATTGGTCATAACCGTTATCCGTTAAATCGTAACCGGCTTCAAGGCCTGCGTAGCAAATTGTAAAAACGGTATATTGAATGTCATGCAACCGGGTATGAGCAGCAAAAAAGCTGTAAGAAATTGTAATCCACGCATAGCAATTCCCGGTCAATCAGGCTCCTGTGGGCATTGTAACAATGGGTGTGGCAGTTTACCGGTAAGTGCCCGGCAGTTTGATTTTTTGCCTGGGTGTTTTCAGCTTTTCAATATCCCAAATGCTGATATAGGCTGCCACAACAGCAGCAAGCAAAATAAGGTGGAACAGGCCACCAAAATGGTGGCCGTAATAGCCGATGGTCCACGTAAAAGTAAGTGCTAAAGCGAACAGGTACAATAAATTTCCTTTAAGGTTATTCATTACTGATGGTATATTAATGGTGTTAGAAACTTTTAGCGATGCAAAGGTGTGGCAATTACGCCCCGCAGGCAAGGGTAGAATTACTGAAAATGCATCAGGGTTTTCCCTGTTTTTTATGGAGCCATTGTTGGGCCTTATAGCATAAAAATGCCGAGCCTGCCCCAACCAAAGCACCGCCAAGCACATCGGTAGGATAATGTACACCAAGGTACATGCGCGAGTAACCTACGGTACATGCATACAGGTACGAAGGAGCAATTACATACCATTTCGGAAGAGCCAGGCTTAACGAAGTGGCCGTTGAAAATGCCGCTGAAGTATGACCGGAGGGAAAGCTGTAACTGTCTTCCTGCACTTTTTCAAATATAAGATCAGGGTATTGGTCATAAGGCCGTTCTCGCTTTATGGAGTATTTAAGCGTTATCGTTAGTACACCGGTAGTTGCCAGTGCTGCCGCAGCCATAAGGCCCTTTTGTTTCAGTGCTGCATCCTTGTTAATCATGCCTGTGGTATAAAGTGCCACGGGGTTGGCAATGCTTACCGGCAAAACCGAATTGGAAATAAATTTAAATGCATTGTCGGCAGTGGTATGGGTTCCGTCAGGATTTATGGCTTCCAGTAAATTAACATCGGCATTTTGTGCCTTACAGCAATTCATACTCTGAAAAAAAATCAGCATTGCTATCAGCCACCACTGCATTGATGAAATCACTTTACCGGTAATGTTATCGCAATTAAAAAAACAATTTTACATCAGGATGCTTTAAAGCAAACTTTCGTTTTATCGCTTCCTTCTCTTTTTCGCTGAACAGGTTATCATTAAGTACCAGTTCCTTTAAACTTTTCATTTCGTAAACGCAATCGGGCAAGCCGGTAAGTTTATTATCAGCCAGCGAAAAGCTCTCAAGTTTTTCAAGCAGGCAAACAACTTCATTTACCTTGCTTATTTCATGTGACGAAAGCCAAAGTGTTTTAAGATTTACAAACAGCTTTAACTCATCCGGCATTTTTTTCAAAACAGTATCGTGTTGCATACTGTTAATCTTTATTGCAGTTACCATTTCAGGATCTTTCAAGGCATCGTTAAAACTATTGCACGTTTTACACTGCGAACTTATGTTAAAGTTGCTCAACACCATTAATAAAAACAATAAAAAAGTTCTGAGCATATTTTATAAAATTGAAGCAACTATAAATTACTGCTTAAGTTCGTTTAGGCTCCATGCCTCTGCTTTTGCATCAAACATTGGCTTAACCGTTGACCATATATTTTTGAAAAAAGGTGAAAACCGGTAATGATTAAGGTCGGCCTCCGTCTCCCACTGACTTATTGTAAAAACCACGTTGGGCCATTGTACATCATTATAAACACTTAACTGCGCACACCCTTTGAAACCGCGTATGGTTTGCTGTGCTTCCAGGTAAGTTTTCACAAACTCATGATAGCGAGAAGGACTTATGGTCAGCTTTACTACTCTTGTTATCATTAAACTCAATGCGTATGGTACTGCCATACTTCATGTTAAACATCTGACTGGCCTTTCCGCAGTTAACAGCAATTTCAAGATAACCTGCATCATTTACAAGCGCTAGCAATTCGCCCTGAGGCACCTCATCATACCACTGGCTTATTTTTTTTATGGTGTATTCTCTTGACTTAATCTGAATGGTAAAACTCCTGTCGGCCTTTACAAAATCAAATACATGTTGTTCAATATTGGTAACCAGGTTACCATATTCATCTGTATAAATTACATGACCAACAATATGCATATCGTCAATAGCAGGCACAAAAAAGTTAAGCTCTTTAATTGTTGAAGTGAGAATACCAACCTCACTTAATTTTTTACCGGCACTTAATTCTGCAAGCAAGGGAACCAGGTGCTTAACCAGTTTGATCTTTGCAAAATCGGTATCAAGAAACAAGCGGTAAATTTCAACAGGCTTATCTTCAAAAATCAGTGAAAAAATTCCGCAGTCAAAACCAATAAAAACCTGGTTCTTATATTCAACAGCAATCAACCTGCTGTCGGGGTCAGTACCACTGTCCACACCAATAAAATGGATGGTGCCATCAGGAAAATTCTTCCATGCATTACGAACAATGTAAGCGGCCTGAAGTATATTATATGCAGCAACCAAATGACTAAGCTCAACAATATTAACATCGGGGATAGCCTTATTTAATGCACCTTTCAGGGCACCTGTAAAATAATCCCTAAGGCCCCAGTCGGTAGTTAATGTGATAAGCGGTTTCAAATTTTGTGGATTAATTTGCTTCAGCGTAATGTTGATTCTTCAAACATAATGAGTTTTTTTCCATTACCAGCAGCATAATTTTTTACGACCACGAATTTAAACAGAAATGCTAAAGATGCCGAATTTAAAATATAACTTTGCTAACATTAAAATATGGAAAAATAAGGAGCTTTTATAAATTGCATTATACTGAATGATGCATTTGCTCAATTTTGTATCAATAAAAATTGCTCCTTCATCAATTATAATTCGACCCATTAATTATTAAATTTTTGTTTTGAAAGAACTGATCATCCCCGTTGAATTTGACAATCCTGTTGAGTTTTTTGGAATAAACGATTCGAATCTTGAATTGGTACGAAAAAAATTTCCGCTTTTAAAAATAATTGTTCGCGGACATGAACTTAAAGCACAGGGCAATGAAGAGCAACTGAATTTATTTGCCGAAGCCTTAGACCAGATGATTGAAGTATTTGAGCGAAGGGGCCGGTTGCCGCTGGAGGATGCCGAACTGATTTTAAAAGTAAATGGCGATGCACCCACTGATACAACTTTAGCAAAAAATAATTTTAAAAATCACCTGCAGGATGTTTTGGTTTATGGCCAGAATGGAATTGTAGTAAAAGCTAAAACCGTTAATCAGAAAAAACTGGTGGAGAGCAGCGAAACCAACGACATTGTTTTTGCCATAGGCCCTGCCGGAACCGGAAAAACTTATACTGCGGTTGCATTAGCGGTGCGCGCATTAAAGCAAAAAGAAATCCGGAGAATTGTATTATGCAGGCCTGCAGTTGAGGCCGGTGAAAATCTTGGTTTCCTTCCGGGCGACCTTAAAGAAAAGATAGATCCCTACCTGCGTCCTTTGTACGATGCTTTATTTGATATGATACAAGGCGAGAAGCTAAGAAGCATGATTGAAAATGGAATAATTGAAGTGGCCCCTCTGGCATTTATGCGCGGCCGCACACTTGATCATGCTTATGTAATACTTGATGAAGCACAAAATGCAACCGAAAGCCAGTTAAAAATGTTTTTGACCCGCATGGGACCTAATGCTAAATTTATTGTTACCGGTGATATTACACAAATTGATTTGCCACGCAATCAGCCTTCAGGCTTAATACAGGCCTTGAAAGTTTTAAAAGGAATACAGGGAATAGATATGATTTATCTGGATGACAGGGATGTGGTGCGGCATCGGTTGGTTCGTGATATTATTAAAGCTTATCATGCCTAAATACCGTTGAACATTAAAAATCAAAACAGGAAGGACAGTACAATGACAACAAACACAAAACCCGAAACGCAAAACCCAAAACACAAAACCGACTTTAATTTTATCAAGCAAAAATCGGTTTATCATGGCAAGGTGCGCGATGTTTATAATATTGACGATAAATATCTGGTGATGGTAGTAAGCGACCGCATCAGCGCATTTGATGTGATACTGCCACGGCCTATACCTTACAAAGGGCAGGTGCTTAACCAGGTAGCAGCTTATTTTTTAAATGCAACTAAAGATATTGTTCCTAATTGGGTATTGGGTGTTCCTGATGTTAATGTAACTGTTGGTTTAAAATGTAATCCTTATAAAGTAGAAATGGTAGTGCGCGGATATCTTGCCGGGCATGCAGCAAGAACTTACGCAAGCGGAGAGCGCATGCTATGTGGCGTTAAAATGCCTGATGGCATGAAAGAAAACGATAAATTTCCGGAACCTATCATAACCCCAACCACTAAAGCAGATGCAGGACATGATGAAGATATCTCTAAGGACGAAATTATCAGGCGAGGAATAGTGAATAAAACTGATTATGAAAAGCTGGAGTCATTCACGCTGCAACTCTACAAACGCGGGGCTGCAATGGCTGCCGAAAAAGGGTTGCTGCTTGTTGATACAAAATATGAGTTCGGAAAACACAATGATCAGATTTACTTGATGGATGAAATTCATACACCCGATTCATCACGCTATTTTTATGCTGACGGATATGCTGAACGCCAGCAGCGGGGAGAAGAACAAAAGCAACTTTCAAAAGAATTTTTACGCAGGTGGCTCATTGAAAACGGATTCCAGGGCAAAGAAGGACAACATGTACCTGTAATGACCGATGAAATAGTTAATGAAGTAAGTGCCCGTTATATTGAATTATTTGAAAAAGTAACCGGTCAAAAGTTTATCCGTTCTGATTATTTCAGTCATCCTGAAAAAACTGAACATAAGGTAAATGACTTTTTAGAGAATCTTGGCTAAATTATTTTAATCATTAATTCAGCTTGCTACTAACGCTACTATACTTTCCTTTTACTGAACCAACGTTATTTTCATAAACGAACCAGCATTTAATGTAGTGCTCGTTGCTGAGGCCGTATTTTGCGCCCATTGTACTTTGAAAGTACCAGCAGCAGTAGTTGTGATAATACCATTTAACTCCATCATGTCAATTGTGTTGTTCATAAGATTTGAAGGAGACACAGCATAAGCAGTACCTTGATTGACAACATAAGTAATATCATCTGTTGCGCTACGATTGGCAAATACAGTAACAAACTCTGTAGTTGATGCCGGTGCAACTAATTTAATTTTTAAACCATCTATTGGACATGATACTTTCCAGGTTGAACGAATTTCATAGGTTCTGCCGGCAGCAAGGGTAAATGTAAAATTGTTATCATCTTGCAATGTAGTGGAGTTAGTTACAGTTTCATCAGCTGATTTTTGGGCAAATAAAACACCACCGGTTCCCCACGAGAGATTACCACTTCCGTCATTGGTTAGTACTGTGGTAGCAGCACCCTGGGTTGAAGGTAAGGTATAGGTAATATTTGCTGCCTGAGCCTGTGCTTTAAACGATGTATATTGAGCACCACTGGAACTCGGTTCTGCAAATCTCAATTCACCTGATGTATTATTATTATTATTAAGGAAGATGTTACCATTCATTGTTTCAAGTTTTTGACCTGGCGCTGTTGCACCAATACCAACATTACCGGCACTGGTAACTCTCATTTTTTCAGTATTGTTAGTTTTTGTAACAAAGTCAACACCATCTGTAGTTCCAATAAAATTTGTACCTGAAGTAGTACCGCTATTACCACTAATACCCCAGAAGGTTCCGTTACCGCTGCTCCACACCGGTGCGCCAGCTCCTGTAGAAACTAAAATCTGTCCGGCTGTTCCGGCAGCAGTGGTGGCTATTTGTCCTGTTGCAGCACTGGTGTAAAAAATACTTCCTATTGTAGTAAATTTAGGCAGAAGGATTTGATTGGAACTATTACCAATTGTAACATTCTGATTATTTGAACCAGTACTTATGTTAGTTGCATTGTTAGATCCGACATTGATATTTACAGCACCACCTGTACCACTTGCAGTTGATCCACCCGTTAAATTAAGCGCACCGCCTGTTCCGGTTCCGGTGGCACTACCACCCTGTATGGTCAGGCTACCTCCGCTGATATTTGTACCGGCACCATTAGGACCTCGGATAATATTACCCACCGGAGCATTAGTGCCATCTTTACGACCGATAATAATATTTTTAGAACTACCATCAATTCTCATTGCCTGGTTTACAGCCAGCTGACCTCCGTTAACTAAAAATGCTATGTCTGAATTGGTATTTGCAGTACCAATTAAAAGGTGCCTTGAATAAGTGTAGAGATAACCATCATTTGGGCCACCAAAATTATCTACACCCGGTGCATAATTCGAACTGTTAATTCCCATATCTATATAGTAGGTCGAATCTGTTCCATTGTCGGCAGTTGCAACATAATCGGTTGTTGCATCTACACCGTCATTGGTATTCTGAATATTCACCTGGAAATAATTATTAATATTTCCTCTAAAGGTGGCAATCTTATTGGAAGTTGTCGACCCATAGTCAACCAACAAACGTTCAGGATTTATCGGATCAAATGATGTTGATCCAATACCAACTCGTCCTTCCTTGGTTACACGCATTTTTTCTGTATTATTAGTAATAATGGGAAAATCATAGTTACTAATTGTACCAATCGTGCGTGTTGATGTAACACTGTTTCCATCCAGCAGCCATCCGGAATTACCGGTTGTAAATGGAACCCATGCTGTGCCATCGTAATAATAAAATCCGGCAGATCCATCTGTTTGATAAATCAATAATCCGGTTGCGGGACTGGCAATAGCGGTTTTCTGCGCTTGTGTTAATCTTGGAACTAGAAATCCCTTTGTTGTTGAATAAACATCAAGCATAGCTGAAGCTGCCGGTGTATAAACAACATCACTAATAGCGGTGTTCTGGGCAAAACTCCTGTTAATTGAAATACAATAAAAAATAACTATTAATACAAGTCCTTGGAAAAACTGAATTGCCTTCATTTTTGTGATAAATTAATGTTTTTTGTAGGTGAAAATACATTTTTAGTAGGTCAAAGATAAAAAATATTCTTCGGAAATTAAAGGTGGTTAAAAAAATTTATTTAAAAAGTCGCCCATTTTTTAATCAAAAAAGAAGATTCAGAATAATATTATCAAACATGGGTTGGAAAAATTCAGGTCTGACTTATTCTCAAACAATCCGAATAAAGAAAACCACCATGCTTATTCTAAAATATGGAAGAATTACAAATTTGAGGAATTATAAATTATCCAATCAGGCTTATGATGAGTTTAAAAAATCATTTCAACTGAAGAAATAATAACCAGTTAGAAAAGCTTGCTTGAATAGCTATTCCAAATTGTAAAATATAAATCATGACTTGCTTAATCAGCTACCTTTAACGGCATTCATTTCATTGAATACAATTTTGGAAACACCCCCTATAACTGCAGGTAATTTTTCATGATCATTTCCCTTAGTCATAACGCCTAATAAATAAACTTGATTGTTGAGGTAAAAAATTCCAAACTCATGAAGCTGCTGTTCGCCATTATTATTTCGCTCTCCAAATTTATGAGCTACTGTTACAGATGAATCAATTCCACTGGTCAACCCTTTACGGTAAGCAGAATTGGTCATCATCTCTAAAGCAAATTCAGAATTCTGAAAATTTAGATAAGAGCCATTATAAAGTGCCATAAAAAAACGCGAACAGTCTTCAACACCAATAAGGTAATCAGGCTGCCTGATATCCGGTACAGGAAGTTGCAGTGTGGTGAATAGCTTTTGCATTGTTGAAAAACTGATATTCATATTTAATAATGCAGTGGCATCATTATCGGAATATTCAATCATGTATTTAAGCAATTCCTTAACCTTATATTTTTTGCCTTCAGTTAATTGCGGGCCAGTGATAGTTTGTTCAGGTATTGCATTGAAATGTTGTTTAAAGAATATTTCACGATCCATTAGTCCCGCTTCTGTTTCACTTTGTTTTAAATAGGTCATCATGGTCGGCACTTTCATCAGGCTACCCGGGCTATAAAACTCATCCTTATTGATAGCCATCCACCTGGCATTATTTAAATCTCTGAAAATAACAGAGGCAGAGATAATGGTTCCATTTAATAATTCACCTTGAATATAACTGTTAATTTTCTGCTTTAATATGTCAAGATCAGATGCCTCACTATTTTCAATATATAAAATAGGTTTTGTATAACTGAAATCGCTATTACGTACGCTCCGGTATGTTTGCATCATTGCATTATTTAATCCGCTGTCAACCGGTAAAGCAGCAGAACTTAACGATCTTATATAAATGCTAAAAATTAATATGGTTCCTAACATTACAATAAGAAAAAAATACACCGGAATTCTCAATTTAAAAAGCCTGAAAGGCTTTAAACAGGCATTATATGGCATAATTTCATGGATAAGAAAAGTGACGTAAATCTTATTGAAATTCAAGTTTTAAATGTCATCGTGTTTCTGAACCGGTTAAACAGGCATCTGAATGGGAAAAAATCAATGCCAAATAGGTAATTAATATTCAACTCATTAAGAAAATTCCAATTCTTCATTATAGAATACTAAATTTGTGTGATATGATTGTTAAGCAGTTTGTTTCCTATTTATGCCTGTTGCTTTGCAGCATTTGTGTGTCGTTATTCTGCTCGGCCCAACCTTCAAATTATAATTGTTCAAATGGTATCATTAAGTTTAAATCTGTTGCAACGCTTGAAACTATTGAAGCCGAGTCGCACGACCTTAGGGGTCTGATTTCAACAGGTAATAAATCATTTGCATTAACGGTATTGATCAGGACGTTTCAGGGATTTAACTCTCCTTTACAGCGCGAACATTTTAATGAAAACTACATGGAATCGCATAAATTTCCAGCTGCTTCATTTGAAGGAAAATTTATTGAAGAAGTGAACTTTGAAAAAGATGGCAATTTTAATGCACGGGCAAAAGGAATTCTCACCATTCATGGAATTAGCCAGGAGAGGCTAATCAAAACTAATGTAAGCGTAAAGAACGGGAGTATTAAAATCACATCAAAGTTCACGGTGTTGTTAAGCGATCATAATATTACTATTCCCAAAATTGTTAATCAGAAGCTTTCTTCAGAGATCGAGGTTAATGTTGAAACCTATTTTACAAGAACCAAAAACTGATTAAAATAAAATTCACCTATATGTTATAATTACTTTGGACTTATTATTGCACCACAATTAATATTAAGTATAGCACGTATGATAAATGTATTGATAATTGAAGATGAGGAACCAGCCGCTAAGCGACTGCAGGAAATGCTCCTTGCGGTAGATAGCGAAATTCATGTTCTGGACATAATAGTTAGTGTTAGCAGCGCTATAAAGTGGTTTGAGCAGCATAAAATGCCCGATTTAATCCTGATGGATATTAACCTTGCCGATGCAAGCAGTTTTGAAATATTTAAATCAGTAGAAGTTAATGCACCCGTGATATTTACAACTGCTTATAACCAGTTTGCATTAGAGGCATTTAAAGTAAATAGTATTGATTACCTGCTAAAACCATTAAATATTGACGACCTTAAAAAAGCCATTGAAAAATTTAAAGCTCATCACCTTAAGCCCATTCCAAAAGAGATGGACATTTTGAAACAGCTTTTAAACACCTCATTTAAAGAATATCAGCAACGTATCATTATCCGTTATGGCGAAAATATTAAAGCGGTTGCTATTAGTGATGTAGCTTATTTTTATACAGAAGAAAAATTCAATTTTCTGACAACATTTGAAAAGCACACTTACCCGGTTGATATGAATCTTGATGAAATAGAATCGATACTTAATCCTAAGATTTTTTTCAGAATTAACAGGCAATTTATTGTAAACATCAATGCAATAAGTAAAATGACTTCGTATTCAAAATCACGTGTCAAAATAGTTCTTAATCCTCCCTCCCATCTCGAAACTATAGTAAGCACTGAACGATCACCCAATTTTAAGTCATGGCTAACCGGTAACACGGCTGCTACATAAACAAAAAATTGAAATAATGTAAATTAAAAAAGGGGCTACTCACAAGCCCCTTTTTTTGCGAAAAAAAAACAACCCCCAATCCTGTTGTTTATTAAAATCCGCAGTAATCACCACAAGTATATGTTTAACGCACTATTACATTCAAACAATAAATGTTGAACTCGCCAAAGAAACAATTGAACTGAATTTAACTCATGCTGAATCAGATTTGTATGGCGCATGCCGCAAATCCAAACCATTATTCATATAAGTAATTCATTCAATTTATAATAAAGGTTTCCTTCCTGTTTTAAATTGGATTTTTTCCCATTCAGCAACTTTTACTTTTAAATAGCAGGAGTTAAAAATTCCTTTGTGTCAGTAATTTGAAAAGTTCAATTTATATGAATAGCAGGGTAATAAGATATTCAATAATTATAACATCAATAATTATGGTGCTTATAGCTTTTAATTCCTGCAAGCACGACCCTGCCATTCCTCCAGCTTCAAACAATAATGACTACAATACATTTCTTCCTTGCGACAGCGACAGCATATACTTTGCAAATACAGTTTTGCCATTAATAGTTTCTAATTGCGCAATGAGTGGTTGCCATGATCAGACAACACAAACTGAAAATGTTGTTTTAACAGATTACAATTCGATAATAGTAACCGGAAAAGTTAAAAAGTTTAAGCCGCAGGACAGCGAACTTTATGAAGTAATTGAGGACGAAAGCATGCCTTACGGAGGGACTCCATTCACACTTGCTCAAAAACAAATTATTTATGACTGGATTATGCAAGGAGCTCAGAATAATCATTGCAGCAGTTGTGATACTATTACGTTGGCTACTTATTCAGGATTTGTTGCTCCGTTAATGCTGGCAAAATGTACCGGCTGCCACAGCGGAAGCAACCCTTCTTATGGCATTGATCTTACTACCTGGCAAAATGTAAATACAGTTGCACTTTCCGGTCAGTTGCAGGGTTGTATTGAATGGACAGGCAATTACAAACAAATGCCATATCAAAGCAATAAGTTGCCTGATTGCGAAATCAATAAAGTAACAGAGTGGATTAATAATGGTGCTCTGAATAATTAGCAAACTATTAAACTATACGAAGTTTAATTTTAATAGAAATGAAAAACAACATCAAACTCATTATATCATTATCCTTCTTAATATTTATTTCATCTTGTTATTATGATTCACAGGAGGAAATATATCCTCTATTAAATTCAACGCCATGCGATACATCAAATGCAACATATAGTGCAAAGGTTCAATCCATAATAAGTTCCAATTGTATGCCTTGTCATAATGCAGCAACAGCTCAAGCGGGAGTAGTACTTGACACCTATAATGACTTAAAAATTTATGCCCAGGATGGATCGTTGGTTATGTGTATTAACGGAACTGGTGGTCTTACTCCTATGCCTTATAACCTACCTAAATTGAACAGTTGCGATATAGCCATAATTGAAAAGTGGGTGAATGATCAGACACCCTTTTAACAATTACAATACACGTTTTAGCGTTATAATGAAAATGCAAAAGCAAACAGATAAACGAAAACAATAAACTCATATATAAAATGAAAGCAACAGCATTGCCAAGTAGTATTAAATCGATAGAAATGACCAGGAATAAATTATCGCTAAAAAGGGCGATAATCTACGTTACAGCTTTATTGATTGCTGTTGCTTCATTTTATGCCTGGCATCTTTACAATAAACCTGTGGAAAGCATGGAACAACTCGAAACAGATTTTGTTTTAAATGCTGCACAACTTCAGTCAGCTTATGAGCAAAATGAAGTTACAGCTGACAAGCATTACCTCAGTAAGGTTATAGAAGTTAGTGGCGTTGTTCAAGGCGTTGAAAAAGATGCTAAAGGGAATGTGAGCATATTACTTGAAACCAATAATCCGATAAGTGCTGTGAGCTGTGCAATGGATGCCAAAATACCTGTAAACACCAACAGCTTAAAAGTAGGCTCAACAATTAATGTAAAAGGCTTTTGTTCAGGATACCTGAATGACGTAGTAATGGTTAGATGTATAATTTTAAATTAACTCACAATAACATGAAATTCATTTCAAAAATTCTTCGCGCTGTAATTCTGTTAATGGGATTAACGCATCTGTCAATGGCACAGGGCAAGTACTTTACGCGAAATGGCAACATTAATTTTTATTGCGATGGTTCAGCCGAAAAAATTGAAGCTGCGAATCGGAAAGTTAGTTGCGTGCTGGATGCCGTTACAGGTAGTATTGAATTTGGGGCATTAATGCAGGCATTTGAATTTGAAAAAGCATTGATGCAGGAGCATTTTAATGAGAACTATGTAGAATCAGAGAAATATCCCAAAGCTATTTTTAAAGGAACCATTACCGATAATGCCAGGATAAAGTACACAACTGATGGTACCTATAAAGTAAATGTTACCGGGCAATTAACATTACACGGAGTTACCAATAATGTTAGTGCACCAGGTACAATAACCATTAAGGATGGAAAGGTAACTGCTGCTAGTGAGTTTAAAATACTGCTGGCAGATTACAAAATTGAAATACCATCACTGGTAGCCGATAAAATAACCAAAGAAGTTCGGATTGTTGTAAATACAGTAATGGATCCCTTAAATAAATAAGAATGTGCCTAATCAGCTATTGTAGTTGAATGCGGGCAACCTGGTAAGAATATAAGTAAATGAAAAAATTTCTTCTTTTAATATGCTGTTCAGCTTTTGCGCATCAGGTTCTTTCACAGGACTTACTGAGCATGCTTGACGACAGCGTTCCCACAACTACTGAAAAGGTAAAAAACGCATTCAAGTCAACACGTGTTATTAATGCGCACTCTGCTGAAATGCTTGCTGAAGGTTCTTTGGATTTCAGAATCCTACACAGGTTTGGCGAGATTAGTGATGGCATAGAAGAATTATATGGATTAGACCAGGCATCTATGCGTATGAGCTTTGATTATGGTATTAAGGACTGGATAACCGTTGGGTTTGGAAGGAGCACTTATAAAAAGGAACTTGATGGTTTTGTTAAGGTAAGATTATTGTGGCAAACAAAGGGAAAAAAGAATTTTCCATTTTCACTTACCTATGCCGGAGGAGCAACCATCAATACATTGCCAAACCCGTATCCTGAGTATGAATATTATTTTTCCAACAGGGTTACCTATTATCACGAGTTGATCTTTTGCAGAAAATTCAACACTAACTTCACATTGCAGGTTACTCCTGTTTTGCTCCACTATAATTTTGTAGAAAAGGCAGATGACCCTAATGATTTATATTCTATTGAATTTGGAGGCAGGTATAAATTCAGCAAGCGGCTTGCATTTGTTCTTGACTATAATTACCGCATTAATAAGCCTGATAACGACTCTTATAATAATTATATCGGAGTCGGCCTTGATATTGAAACAGGCGGCCATGTCTTTCAGCTTCATTTTTCAAATTCAGTGGGTATGAACGAACGGGCTTATATTACTGAAACCTCGGGTGATTTTTTCAAAGGAGAAATAAGATTTGGGTTTAATCTTTCAAGGGTGTTTACAGTTAAAGATCGCAAACATAAATCATAGGTAAAATCCGGTCACTGCAGATTTTCAAGAAATAAAATCATCTTATTTACTGCAACAGATCGGTGGCTGATAGCATTTTTTTCAGCAATTGAAAATTCGGCAAAGGTCCGTTGATGCCCTTCAGGAATAAAGACAGGGTCATAACCAAATCCATTATTGCCCCGCTGCTCATTAGTTATATTACCCTTTATTATTCCTTCAAAAAAATGCGTATCTCCGTTTATTATCAAAGCAATTACTGTATGGAATTGTGCACTTCGATTTTTCAAGCCTAGCATTTCTTTTAATAGCTTGTTGATGTTGGCCTGGTCATCAGGTGATTCACCGGCATATCGTGCACTATATACCCCGGGCCGCATATTCAGAGCTTCCACTTCAAGGCCCGAATCATCAGCAAAGCAACTTAACCCTGTTTTATCATTTACAAATTTAGCTTTGATCAGTGCATTATCACTAAATGTTTTACCGGTTTCAGGTATTTCTTCGTTAATGTTAACATCTGCAAGACTCAGTAATTGAAATCCTTCAGGGAGTAATTTTCTGATTTCTTCAAGCTTCTTTTTATTATTGGAGGCAAATACAATTTTCATTTAAACAACTTTTAAAATGCCCCAATACTTAACAACACCAGGCTACAGGCTTCGGTAACTTCAATCCCGTTTTGTTCTGCAAGCATTTCCAATTCGGAGTTTTCTGTACCGGGATTAAAAATTATTCTGCGTGGTTTTAGCTGAAGTATATAATCATACAGTGGCAGTTGATTGTACGGATTAACGTACAATGTTACCGTATCAATTTTTTCAAAAGCAGGCATACCTGTTTCAATAACAACATTATCTATTTTCCCGGGGCGTTTACCAATAGCAACAACTTCATGGTTATGTCTCAATAAACTTTTTACAGCTTTATTTGAATAGCGATCTTCATTTTCGCTGGCTCCTATTACAAGTGTTTTCATTTTAATTTGTTTTTAAATCCGTTTCAATACCATTCTCAACATTTGTTGCAATAAACCGATAAGGCAACAAAGCGTCCTCTGCCGCATAATCAACCCCTATCCTGGGTGTAACTTTTATCGAATTAATTTTAACTCCCCTGTCTTCAATCCAAATTTGATTTCCGCTTAAACTTAAACCTGAATGTGAATAGTGTATGCCTAAAGCCTGCGACACCGTTCCCGGTCCATTGGTAATTTGTTTTGACAATTCTTGTTTATTGCGTCTTTTAAGAATTTCGTTTATTCCATGAGAAGGAATTATTCCCCGAATCAAAACAGCATGCGGAACTCCCTCTGCATTAGTAACCACATTGAACAAGGAATGGATTCCATAACACAGATAAACATAAGCAGTACCACCTTCTTTATACATAATTGCTGTGCGTGTGGTGTACCTGTTACCGTATGCATGCGAAGCCTTATCAACTATCCCGTTATAGGCCTCAGTTTCGGTGATAATACCACCAGTGGTTATATTGTCGAAACGGGTAAACAAATATTTTCCGAGCAGCTCTTTGGCTATTTGAATCACATCAGTTCTTTGGTAGAAATTTTTATTCAGTTTCATGCTCTTGCCTATTCTACTTGTAAAACCAGGCCTTTAAGATACTCTCCTTCGGGGTGATAAATACTAACAGGGTGATCGGGTGGTTGTGTAAGCTGATGTAATATTCTAATATGACGTTTGCTCATAGCAGCTGCAGCAAAAATTATTTTCCTGAACAGCACTTTATCAATAGCCTGCGAACAGGAAAAGGTAAACACAATTCCATTTTTACCTACACGCTTAAAAGCTTCATAATTAAGATTACGATAGGCAATTGATGCATTCTTAACTGCATCAAGGTGCTTTGCAAAGGCCGGAGGATCAAGAATAATCACATCATAATTTTCATCTGACTTTTTAATAAAATCAAAAACATCATTGGTAAAAAACTGATGTTTTGTTTTAAACTCTTCATTTGCCAATCTGCTTTCATTATGCGAAGCAAAATCAGCCAGGTTTAATTCAACATTTTTTTGATAAATCTCTGCGGCTGTTTTGCTGCTGTCAACCGAATGTACAAGATTTGCAACTGCCTTTAATGCATATAGAGAAAACCCTCCTGAGTAAGCAAAGGTATTCAACACATTTTTGTTCCGGCAATATTGCATAAGCAATTTACGGTTCTCTCGTTGATCAATAAAAAAACCGGTCTTCTGTCCCGTAATCCAGTTTACTTCAAAATTTACATTGTTTTCAATAACTATTGTTGAAGACTGATCACCAAATAAAAATTCATTTTCAATTTTTATTTGTTGTTGTCGGTGTATGGTTTCTGCACTTTTGTTGTACACTGCAGCAAGCTGACCTTTATAAATTTTTTGTAACACTTCAGAAACCTGTTTACTTACATTATACATACCTAAACTATGACACTGCAAAACGGCCACATTTTTATAAATATCAACTATCAATCCCGGCAGTCCGTCACCTTCGCCATGTACAAGACGGTAAACATTGGTTGCTTTATTATCAGTAAGCAGTAACTGTTTTCTTACTTCAAAGGCAGATTCAATTTTCCTTAGCCAGAATTGATCATCAATCAATTGGCGATTAAAAGAAAATAAACGAACCATAATTGATCCCTTGTTGTAATGACCTGTTGCCAGGTAAGCATTACTGTCATCATACACTTCAATAATTTCTCCGTCTTCTATGCCTTCATCCTGTTTGCCAATTGCACCACTGAAAACCCAGGGATGAAAATTAAGGACCGACCTCTCCTTACCCTTTTTTAATTTTACTTTTTTGTATGAGTTCATACGTGATTCTGTGAATGATTATAACACAGGTTTTTCTGTGTATCTCTTCATTTCATTTATAATACTTACCATTTTGTGTAATTGATGCTTGCAAAAAGCATTCATAGCTTCAGTAATTTCCATGTTTTTGAAAAGGTCATTAACTTCATGCAGTTGTTCAAATGCATCTGCAGCTTCCACCCGGTTTTTCATCACACCAGTATTAATGACAGGCTGAATATTTAAGAAATCATATATCTGATCAATTGATGCTTTTTCATTATTGTTCACAATAAAAAAATCAGTCATTGGTTTTAAGCGCTGAACCAGCACCGAAATTGATGCAGCAAACTCCGGAAAATGCTCAGCCGAATTTGTAAGTGCCCTGCATTTATTTTCGTAATCATCAACTAAAACAATTCCGGGTGAAGCAGTAATTGATATCAGATGTTTTAAAAAAGCTGGTGTTGGATTGGTATTGGTATCCTCAATAACAAAATAAGCATCGTTAGCTTCATCATTTGTAAATGTTGTAAGGCCAGACAGGAAAATGATATACTGATAAGGAACTGTGCCATTGTAAAGAGGTACTGCAGGCCGGGAATAAAAAAACTCTAACACGTATAATTTATCCTGGTGACTATTAATAAGTGAATTAATTTCAGCAGAGTTTGCAGAAATTGTTTTCTCCTGCTTATTGGTTTTAAAGCAGGTTCCCATAAAATCACATGGATAAGGATTAAAGCAATGTTCACCTGTATCTATTGCAGGTATTTTCCCATAATCAAGAGTCAGTTTTGCTTTGAGCACTTTTCCTTTTACAAACTCTGTTTGTTCTTCGCACCAGTTTTTTATTTCACTAACCAGGAAATATTTTTTGATATCAAATGAACCTTGCAGAACATAATTTTTATTGACATAAATAAGAGCAAAGCCTTTCAACTGCTCATTGGTGATTTGGGGCAAAGCGCTATTTACTACATAATGCTGCAAGGCTGCATCCTGCATATAAGTGTCACTTAAAGCTGATGAACTCTTTACCTCATATGCTTTCCATCCCGTATCTTCCTTCACAAGTATATCAAGTATAACCCACACATCATCATATTGAAATGATGCTTCATAGATAACCTTTACACCACTGCTGATAAGTTCCATAGTTTTAAGCAAAGCATCTTTACTTCTTTGCCTCACACCCTTGCCTGCATCAATGCCTCCCGGAAATAATTGTTGGGCTAATTTACCTACTGCATGTCCGCGGTTAAATTTTGCCTGTTGTTCAGGTGAAACTATATCACGCTTGTTATAATAATTCTTATACAGGTATAGCGATTTAAGACACTGTAAACTGCGTATGTATGTAGATTTACTCAGAATTGGTTTCGACATGATACTATAACCTTACTTCAGGATTTAAATTTTCAAAATAGGTGTTGGTTAATTTAATGCATTCCATTGCTTCTTTTACATCATGAGCTCTTAAAATCAGAGCACCATTAAGCAATGCAATAGTATGCAGCACTGATGTTCCATTAAGCGCCTGTTGCGGGCTAGCCTCAAGGACTTTGCAAATCATAGATTTACGCGATAATCCTGCCAATAGCGGAACATCAAGCATTTTGAAGTGCGGCAATCCTGCAAGCAATCTGTAGTTGTGTTCAATGGTTTTTCCAAAACCAAAACCCGGATCAACAATAATATCAACTACCCCCAGTTGCCTGAGTGTTGACACCCGTTCAACAAAAAAATCAAGCACCTCCGTAACTACGTTTTCATAATGTGGGTTATGCTGCATGG
>JBGARN010000076.1:0-22291 GCA_044230205.1 Bacteroidia bacterium | reverse complement strand
AGTTTGTAAGAAATGATTATAATCTTTCGCCTAACGAAAAAACTACGGTTGACACCATTGCACCAAAATGCCCCTATTCTGAAGGCACGGCAGTTATAGAGGCACGAGTTATGCAAAGGCACTGGAATGATAGTATGATTTATGATAACGATTATATATGCGACCAGATATTACCAAAGCTTAAAAGCAATAAATCAGAAGAAGAAGCAATTGAAATAGCGGCTTACCCTAATCCCGCAAATAATATAATTGTTCTTAAAAGTAACGTTACAGGATCTCTGGTATTAACTGATATAACGGGAAGAAAGTTAATTGAACAGCGGATAACAATTCCACTGACAAATATTAAGGTTGAGAAATTAATGCCGGGCATTTATAATCTTTCAGTTTATTCTGATGATAATGTTGTTTCTTCAGTACAGGTAATTAAAATCCAATAAAATTCTTATTATGAAAATTAAAGTTGCAATATTAATTGCGATTGAAATTGCTATTGCTTTTAAAAGTCTTTGCCAATACAATAATGTTTGGATGTTGAGCGATACTTACGGGCCGGGTTATTCTTTATATGGAATAAACTTTAACAATGGAATACCCGATACATTTTCTATCTATAGACCAATGTATTTTTTCAATACAAATAGTTCGTTATGCGACACATCAGGTAATATGCTGATGTATTCAAATGGGGTGTTTATAGCAAACAGTGTTAATGACACATTATCTAACTCGACTAATTTTAATCCTGGTTATCTTACTTCCCTTAATTTTGATGGTCTTGGTTCCATTCAGCCTATAGTTTTTCTTCCATATCCAGGTCATTCCAATCAGTATATTGTTTTTCATGAATCTGCTGAGTTTATTGATGTGCCTTTACCCGGTGGTGGTATTTATCATAAAGTAGCGCCACTAATGTTAAGATACAGCATTATTGATATGTCATTGAATGGTGGACTTGGTGGAATAATACCCAATAAAAAATCTATTGTTCTTATAAATGACACGTTAACTTTAGGTAAGTTAAATGCGTGTAAACATGGTAATGGAAGGGATTGGTGGGTACTAACACAACGATATAACGATTCGTTATTTTATAAAATATTAATAACTCCAGATACCATTCAAGTTACTACTCAGCAAATAGGTTCAGCATATATTTATGACATATATGGACAATCAGTATTCAGTCCCGATGGTTCAAAATATGTCATGATGATGTATGATTTAGTTATTGATATTTTTGATTTTGACAGGTGTGATGGAACACTTTATAACTATCATCACATGATTAACCTACCAGATACTTTTTATGGCTATTATGGCGCATCTATTTCACCCAATAATCGTTTTCTATATGTAAATACTCCAATCAAAATTTACCAATATGACTTTACCAGTTCAAATATTGATTCAGCAGTGCAAACTGTAGCTGTACTTGACTCATTTGTAAATCCATTCCTGGGAAAGTTTTTTCTTAACTCACTAGGGCCAGATGGCAAAATTTATATTTCAACTTATGATGCTACATTAATGTTGCACGTAATTAATCAACCTGACAGCTTTGGTTTAAGCTCAGATGTGCAGCAGCATGCAGTTACATTGCCAGGACCAGGTGGAAATTTTTCTGTGCCTACTTTTCCCAACTATAACCTTGGGCCGCTAACAGGCTCAATATGCGATACATTGACAGGCATAAATGATATACCTCAAAAAGAAAATGTTTCATTAACTATAACCCCTAACCCTGTAACAGATGGGGTATTACATATACGCTATATGTTACCACAAAACAAAGCGGGTACTTTATCTGTAACGGATATAACAGGCAAGCAGGTTTATACTTACCGCCTGCCGCAATGGAGCACACTGCAAAACCTGCCGCTGCAGCTTGCAGAGGGGATGTATTTTTGTACGGTAACTTCAAATGGTTTGAAGGTTAGTAAGAAGTTTGTGGTTATCCGGTAAACCTGTAAGGTTAGAAAAAACCTTACAGGTTGGATTAGCTGTAATTGATTACTTTTCGGTTTTGTAAAAATTTGTCAAATGAAGTGGCTTGGGATTTTATTGATTGTTTTTATGATGGTTGGAATTGTATCAGGGTTTCAAATATGGCCTAATGATATTGTCTGGAGCAAAAACACAAGCCTGGAGGCTTGTGGGAGCGCTACCGGGAACAGCTGCTAGCCAGAAACGAACTGTAATTTTGCACGAGAGGTGTTAACTGGTTACGACAATAAAAAGGGCACAAGCGGATGCTTGCGCCATGATGGGGGTGCAGAGGGTTTCCAGATTTTAATCTTGTTGTTGGTTAGGGAATATAATAACGGCAATGGGAATTATTCAAATAATGTAGAAATTGTTTTCATTGGGATGAACATTTTGCCGCTATCGAGTAATAGAGTGAAGCCGTATTTCTGATAGAATTTAACTGCATTGTCATCAACCGGATCTACTACTACTGCCATTGATGCGATGTTTTGTAATGAAGTGTAATAGCTTCTTTTTAATGCATCAATCAGAATGAGTTCTCCTATGCCCTGCCGTGAAAAAACTTTATTAACGGCTAAGCGGCCTAATAATGTTGCGGGAAGGTTTATGTAGGACAATGGCAACTTCTTTTTTAAATCCTCGGGCAGTAAATCTTTTTGAATACCTGCGTTTGAAAGTGTATAGAATCCTTTAATATTATTTGCATCATCGGGCAAAACAAAACAAGCTGCAAGGTTTCTTTTTACATCCTGCCGTGCCTGTTGCCGGAGGTAATTATTAAGCATGGCATTGCCACAATCAAAATCATTTCTGTTGTGTGCTGTACTTAAGGGTACGGTAATAAACTCCATTCTTAAAGGATTGCCTTTTTAAAACGCGCAGCAGCTTTTTTAAGATTTGCATTTGGTTTACCGGGATTGGAAACCGTTTTGAAAAATAAATCTCGATCGCGCTGTGAGGCCAAGATGGTATTATGTTCATCAATTATCTGTTTTGCTCTTTGCTGTGCAGCATTAATCAGAAATTCTGTTAATGAGCGAAAGCCACCCAAACTGGCAGCATACTCAAAGAATTGTTTTTGCTCTTTTGGGAGGCGAGCATCAAACCGTGTTTTTTCTATTGTTCTCATTTTATTATTTGGATATTAACTAGTAGCATGAATTTTAAAATTGAATGAAAATGCTACTGAAATGCAAATGTACGGATAAATACCGTACATACAAATAAAAAACAAATTATATCATGTGTAAGGTGCGGGGATTTTTTTTGCCCTCTGGTGTGCGGTGGCTGTAGGATTACTCTCTTATCACAGCAATTTTTTTGCTCACTCTTTGACTGCCAGAAGTGATTACACAGCTATAAATCCCGCCTAAATAGCACAAGCGGACGCTTGCACTATTAATAAAAGAGGCACAAGCGGATGCTTGCGCCATGTTCACAAATTGCTATGCGTGGATTACAATTTTTTTCACCAGTTTATCTTGCCAGTGCATTAAGCACATCGCTTCGTGTGATGATGTAGGTTTTGTCAACCTTAAAATCGCGAACGAGCACCGCTTCGTGATCGTCAGACAACATGGTTGAAAGAGCATCTATTGGTGTGCTGATGTCAACAAACGGAAAAGCAGGTTTCATGATAGATGAAACCGGTTTTGTTTTTACATCGGGATTTTTTATGATGGCTTTGTAAATATCATTTTGATTGAGCGATCCTGTAATGCGTTTTTCAGTGGTTATAGGCAGCTGCGAATAATCATTCTTTTCCATCACTTTAATTGCATTTTCAATGGTATCAGTGCTTTCAAGAGCTATTAATTCACCTTTTTGAGATGCAACAAGATCTTTGGCTATCAGTCCTTTTTTATCAAAGTATCCTTTTTCGCGCATCCATTCGTCATTAAACATTTTGCCGAGGTAACGCGTGCCGTGATCGTGAAAAATTACCACCACCATATCGCCTTCCTTAAATTTATCTTTCAATTGCAATATACCCGCCATAGCGCTGCCTGCACTATTACCAACAAAAATTCCTTCCTGCCTTGCAATTTCGCGGGTCATTAAAGCAGCATCTTTATCGGTAACTTTTTCAAATAGGTCAATCAAATCAAAGTTTACATTCTGCGGCAGAAAATCTTCTCCTATGCCTTCGGTTACATAAGGATAAATTTCATTCTTGTCAAAAATGCCGGTCTCTTTATATTTTTTAAAAACCGATCCGTAAGTATCAATACCAAAAACTTTAATGTTTGGATTTTTTTCTTTCAGGTATCGTGCAGTTCCGCAAATAGTGCCACCGGTACCAACGCCCACCACCAGGTGTGTGATTTTACCTTCAGTTTGCTCCCAGATTTCAGGACCAGTTGATTCGTAGTGTGCCTGCGAATTGGACGGGTTGTCATACTGGTTCGGTTTCCATGAATTGGGCACTTCATTTACCAGTCGTGACGAAACGGAATAATAGGAGCGGGGATCTTCGGGGTCAACGTTGGTAGGACAAACAATTACTTCGGCACCAAATGCACGCAAGGCATCAAATTTTTCTTTCGATTGTTTATCTGTTGACGTGAATATACACTTGTAACCTTTAATAACAGCAGCAATGGCAAGACCCATACCGGTATTACCCGATGTGCCTTCAATAATGGTTCCGCCCGGTTTAAGCCGGCCATCTTTTTCGGCATCTTCTATCATTTTTAATGCCATTCGGTCTTTAATAGAATTGCCGGGATTGAAGGTTTCAATTTTAGCCAGAACAGTGGCTTTTACATCTTTGGTTATATTATTAATGCGTACTAAAGGTGTGTTGCCAATGGTATCGAGAATGTTGTCACAGATTTTTTTCATTTGATTTTTACTTAAAGGTATTTTTTACATTAAAAAATGGGTAAACCGCTTGTTTATCCATGCTTTTTCTTAAAAAAGCACGCAAAACTAAAAAAACCAAATGATGCACGAAACTTTAGCCTGCCAGTCAATAAATTGAGATTAATTAGTTGCGCTCCGTCCCTTAGATCACCGGTACATTGAAATTGCATTATTAAAAAACGACCTAAACATAATTAAGAGCATTAATCTTTGGATGATAATATTAAGAATGGTTTGATAAATCGTAATCTGAATTAGCATCATAATGACTGTTTGCAAATTTGGAAATGTACTCATGGTTTAAGGATTGTAACAATTAGTGTATGTATTGTGTTCATTTATAAAATTAAATTGTCTATTAAGAACAAAATGAATATAATTACACTATGATCGATTGCTCAGTAACCATTTTTGGGAGCAATCGTTTCACAGAATACCAAAAATCCAAACATTCAAAATTCTATTTTATGAAGAAAAGCACTTTACTATTGCTTCTGACAAGCCTTTGTTTAACACGATTGAGTTCTGCTCAAAACCTAATTGCTGTGCAGCATGGCAGTTCACAAAGTTTTTATAGCGACTTATCCACTGCAATATCTGTTTCTGTTAATGGTGATACGCTTTATCTGCCCGGAAGCAGCTATACTCTTGGCAGTCTTGTCATTAACAAGCGTATTCACATTGTAGGAGCCGGTCATAACCCTGACTCAACTCTTGCAACAGGCAAAACAACTTTAACCGGTTCCATATACCTTGTTACAGGTGCTGACAGCGGGTCTATAAGCGGCATACTTTTAAACGGAAGTATTTATGTAGGAACGGGAAGCAGTAACCAGGATGTCCATTCATTTCTTATAGAGCGTTGCAATTTTGTTTCACTTGTTTTTAGCTTTTATTCCCCTTACACAGTAAATAATTCTTCGGGATTTTTAGTCAAGGAAAATGTGATTAATGGAGCAATCGATGCAGGTCTTTCTGAATCGAATGTATTTCAAAGCAACATTATTGCAGCTTATATTACGCAGTTTAAAAACAACAACATTTTACGGAATAATATTTTTCTTTACAATGGAGGAACATTGTTGATTAATATAACCGGATGCCTGTTTGAGAATAATGTTATACTAAACACATACGGTACTTTTTATAGTTCATCATACAGCAATGCATTTAATAATAATGTATTTGTAGGCGCCCCCGGATTACCAGGTTCAAGCAATGGTAACTATTTAAACCAGGCGCAGAATTCAATATTTACCAGCCAGTCAGGAAATTCTTTCAGCTATTCGCACAACTATCGTATTAAATCAACCTCACCGGGATATAATGGTGGTGTTGATGGAAAAGATGTGGGAATTTATGGTGGTGCATTCCCATGGAAAGAGGGTTCAGCCCCTTTTAATCCGCACATTCAGTATCAGTCAATTTCAGGAACAACGGATGCAGGCGGCAATCTGAATGTGAATATAAAGGTTGCAGCACAGGGTAATTGATTTTTAAACTGCAGGTTCAATAAACATGAAAAAGCTTTTCCTAGTGATATTGCTTTTATGGCAATGTAATAACAGTCTGATGGCGCAATCAGTACAGGCCGGTTCTGTATCATGTGGCCATGATGAGATTTACGAACAGTTTCTTGAATCGAATCCCGGTTACATTACAAAGAGAAATGAGACCGATAAATTAGCTGCAAAGTTTTCCGGAAATGAAGCAAGTGCTATTGCATTACCGGATTATATAACTATTCCTGTTGTATTTCATGTACTATATAATGCGAGTAATGCATCAACCAATGTAAGCGATTCAGAGCTTTATCTTCAACTTGAAAAAATTAACCAGGATTTTGCACGTTTAAATTCTGACACAACCAATACGTTTGCTGTTTGGAAAAGTATTGCTGCTGACACTAAATTCCGGTTTTGCCTTGCAGTTACTGACCCCAATGGTAATCCAAGTAATGGTATCACCCGCACCCTTACCACTAAAACCCAATTCAACCAAAACAACAATGATGTATTTGATCCCGCTACAGGAGGCATTCAAATATGGGACCCTTCAAGCTACCTAAATATTATTGTAGTGCCGGGAGTAAAAAATATAGCAGGTAAAGATGTTTTAGGATATGCAAAGATGCCTGCGCAGGCTATTCCTACACAGGATGGTGTAATTATTAAATGGACAACAACTCCATCAGGTCTTGGTGGCCGCACTGCAGTTCATCAAATAGGTCATTACCTTGGCTTATATCATTTATGGGGAGCTTCAGGAGCTTGCACTTCAACTGATTATGTAAGTGATACACCAGTGCAATATGGACCCAACAGTGGTTGTCCTTCTTTTCCTTCTATATCATGTTCAAATGGACCAAATGGTGATTTGTTTCAAAATTACATGGACAATGTGAGCGACAATTGCATGAACTTATTTACAACCGGTCAGAAAAATCGAATGCGCTCTTTTTTCAATTCCGGTGGTGTTCGTGAACCCTTGCTTAGTTCAGTGAAAGTAAGCGCACCTCCTGCGCCATTAATTACAAGCACAAAAGGTTATGCATTATGTACGGGCGATTCAACAGTGTTGACAGCTTCTTCTCCGGGTGCCTTGAATTATTTATGGTCAACAGGAGCTACCTCAAAATCAATTGTTGTTAAAACAGCGGGTACGTATACCGTTACTGCAAGCAATTTAATTGGCACTTCTGGTGCTACCCAGGTAACGATTAACATTTCAGGCTGCCCGGCACCTACAACCGGTTTTACTGTAACCAATATTACATTAACCGGGGCTAAAGTAAACTGGACGACAGTTCCATGCGCCATTCAGTATTCAATACAATACCGAAAAACAGGGACTACAGCATGGACTACTAAAACAGCCGGAAGTAACATTGGCTATAAAACTTTAAACGGGCTTACTGCAGCAACACAATATGATTGGAGGGTAAAATCCATATGCTCTCTTAGTCCGGCCGTAAGTTCAGCTTATAGTGCCATTCAACAGTTTATAACCAAAGGGACAGGTACTGAAATTACCGATTATGAATATTGGTTTGACAACAACTATGCTAGTAAAACAGTTATTTCAACTGGTGGCAGCATAGCTAACTTCAATTTAACCGGCAGTTTGCCTACCAATAATCTTTCTACCGGTTTGCACCAATTCCATATTCATTTCAGAACTGGTAATAATAAATGGAGTTCAGTATTGAGCAGCTACATAACAAAAATGCCTGTAACCACAGGCATAAACAAAATAAAATCGTATGAATATTGGTTTGATAATAATTATGCTGCAAAGATTTCAGTTAATGTAACTAACCAGGCAAACTATAATCTCAACACGGCATTGGCCACAACCGGGCTTGATAATGGCTTTCACTTATTTCGCATTCGCTTTAAAGACAGCCGCGATTCATGGAGCGAAGTTTTTAGCAGCTACATTACCAAACAGCCTTCGGGTAACGCAATTAGTGCTTATGAGTATTGGTTTGATAATAACTATGCTGCCCGCAATACGGTTGTCGTAACATCACAACAGAATTTTAATTTAACCGGGAGTCTGCCAACAAGTGGACTCAGCAATGGTATGCATGCCCTGCACGTTCGATTTAAAGATGCTGCTACCTGGAGTGCAGTTTACAGCCAGTATGTTATTAAAATTTCGCAGACTGCTGGTAATAATAAAATTACCAATTATGAATATTGGTTTGACAATGACTACCCAGGAAAAGTATCACAGGCTATTACACCACAATCAACTTTTATATTCATCTCTTCATTAAGCACCTCAGGTCTTTCAATTGGTAATCATGATTTTCATATACGATTTAAAAGCAGCAATAAATTCTGGAGTGTGGTTTTAAGCCAGCAGTTTAACAAACCTGTATTACGATTAACAGATGAAAATGTAAGTGCTGACTTAAGTAATTTGAAATTTAACAATGATGTGGAGGATTACTTTGTTTATCCTAATCCCACAACTGGTACCTATACAGTAATTGTTAATGCAATAGATGATTATGACCAATGCAAACTTGAAATTTATAACAGCCTGAACCAATGTGTCGAAAACCGGCCTGTTCAATTGACCAAAGGCATTAATCAATTTATAGGGGAATTAACCAACCTTGCTCCCGGAATTTATTTTATCAGGATAACTGCCGGCAATAGTTTTTACAATATGAAACTGGTTAAAGATTAAGTAATACAGAAATATTCTCTGTGGCTTTTTTGCATTTTCAATTCAATAAAATAACGTTTAACTTTTATTTGGTACATTGAAGTGTTTACATACAGATACTTTAATGCCAGCAATTCGGCAGGATGCACTAAATTTAGCGAGTTCGAGTCGATTTCGTACACGACTTATTTGTTGGCTAACAAATTAACAAAGAGTTCTGTTTATTATTTGAATATGCAGGCATATTAAAAATTGCTTCCTTCTGACTTGTCATCAGCTATTAAGTTTTCAACTGAAAAAACAATCAGTTACTTTTGTCATTTACAAAACACTGAAAACATGTATAGGAAGTACTTAATAATATTATTGTTTATTTCTTTAACCTTAAACCTTACTGCGCAAAACCGCTTTGCCATCTATTTTACTGATAAAAATAACACCCCTTTTTCTATTGGTAATCCTTCAGCATATCTTTCCCAGCATGCTATAGACAGGCGCACCAAACAGAACATTGCTATTGATAGTCTTGATATTCCTGTTAATGCCTCCTACGTGCAAGGTGTTGCTGCAACCGGGGCAACTATTTTAAATGTTTCAAAATGGCTAAATGTTGCAACTATCGAAGTAGCTGATAGTGCAATGCTCGCATCTGTAATGGCTCTGCCTTATGTTGTTAATTCATTGAATGTTGGTCGCCCTGATAATACAAATTCAGCTACACTGGAAAAAAGGCCAGACAAACTTGCTATTACATTTCAGCAACAGCAAAAAAATTTAACTCCCTTTAAAACTAATACGATATTACAATACGGTGCATCCTTTAACCAGGTACATATGCTTAATGGCGATGTCTTGCATGATGACGGATACCAGGGGCAGGGAATGATTATAGCAATGATGGATGCCGGATTTTTAAATGCAGATACCATTGCCGTTTTCGATAGTATTTGGGCTACAAACAGGGTTATATCCACTAAAGATTTTGTAAATCCCGCCAGCAATATATTTAATGAGCATTACCATGGCGCTGCCTGTTTCTCCATACTTGCGGCTAACAGCCCCGGAGTGCTGATGGGCACTGCGCCACAGGCTTCGTATTTGTTATTAAGGTCAGAAGATGCGCCCACTGAATATATTATTGAAGAATATAACTGGGCTTCGGCAGCAGAATATGCTGATAGTATTGGTGCTGATGTATTCAGCACTTCATTGGGCTATACCACTTTTGATAACCCTGCACATAATCACAGCTATGCTACACTTGACGGTAATACGGCACCAATGTCTATTGCTGCATCAATAGCTGCTTCACGTGGCATAGTTGTAATTAACAGTGCCGGTAATGAGGGTAATAGTTCGTGGAATTATATCAGTGTGCCTGCTGATGCCGATCACATACTGGCTGTAGGAGCGGTTGACAGTGCTGAGAATTATGCAAACTTCAGTGGCAAGGGGCCAACCGTTGACGGACGTATTAAGCCTGATGTGGCTGCCCAGGGTTCAGGCACTTATTTCTGTTCTCCTTTTGATGGAAATATTTATTCCGGAAGCGGAACATCCTTTTCAGGTCCGGTAGTGGCAGGTTTGGCAGCATGCCTGTGGCAAAAATATTATAACCTGTCGGCCATGCAGATTATTGAAGCTATTAAGCAAAGTGCTTCCATTTATACCAACCCCGATTCGCTTATTGGCTATGGCATTCCTGATTTTGCAACTGCTGCCACAATTCTTAATGCTCCTGAAATACTAAATCAGCACAATTCTATGTTTATTTTCCCCAATCCTGTAAATAGCCAATTGAATATTTCAGGAATTGCTGACGGAACTAAAAGTTATGTAATTAGCGATGTAGCCGGCCGTAAACTCAACGAAGGCTATTTTGAAAAATCAATCCCTATAGCCAGCCTGCAGGCAGGAATTTATTTTGTAACATTTAGTGTAAATGAATTTCACCAAACGTTGAAGTTTATTAAAAACTGATTTCAGTTTACTGAAATAAAAAAGGCTGCATAACCATGCAGCCTTTTTTATTAAATGTAATTTAAAAATTACTTGGTCAATTCCATTTTCTTAGTATCAACTTTTACATTATCAATAATTAATGAATAAAGATAACTGCCAGAAGATAATTCGAATCCGTTAATAGTTACTTGTCCCATTCCAGCGCTGGTAATGTTAAATGATTTTAATTGAGCGCCTGACTGATCAGTAATTATTAATTGTGCACTGCGGAAATTAGTAGGCACGTAGAACTTAATTACTGATTGCTGATTGAATGGATTGGGTTGATTTTGCTCAAGACGTGCTGCATCAGTTGTTCCTGAAGCTGATTGTTTTTCATTTGAAGGAACATAGTTAGAGCAACATTGTGTCATTGATTTTTCAATCAAATCAAGGCGTGCATTCATAGCATCCAGTTGTTTTTGCTGTTCAGCAATCTTTGCATCTTTAGCTTCAATTTGTTTTTGTTGCTCCTGAACAGCCTGGGTAAGAATAGGAATGAACTCAGTGTAATTTATGGGGCAATCCCATATAGTTATACTCGCTTGTTCTGAAAGTATAAGTCCTGGGCTGAAGCTGATTAACGATATCCATTGCATTAGCTATTGGCTGAATGTCTTTTTTCAATTTAGCATCTGAAGAAGAGTATCCACCTGTAGAATAAGTTAAACCGGAAGCGTAAACTGCATAGTTAGTAGAACCTCCTGATGCATAACCATAAACACCATATTGAGTTCCGGCAGTACCTGATGCTGCCCCGTATACACCAACGCCATATCCATAAGCACCATCATTGCAATAAGAATACAGACCATAATAACCACCATATAACTGAGCTCCATAACCATAACCATCAGCAGGATGAGAAGAGGCATATAGTGCCCTGATGTCTGAACTTCCTACATAATTAACATTTGAGTTAATGTTGTAATAAGAAGAACCACTTGTAGGTCCTTGTACATCTAATAAATATCCTGGTGATGCAGTACCAATTCCAACATTATTACTGGTATTAATAGTAAGCGCATTAACACCTGATGGCCAATAGCGAACACAGAAATCTTCATTTCCGATTGTACCTTCAACCCACCTGTCAGCTCCAGCTGTGCGATGAATTACATAGCCATTATCAGTTGATGCAGCTTTGTCAATGATTAAACCTGCCCATGAGCTTGATGCCTTGAATTGGCCAAAGCTAGTTGTGCCTCGAACATCCAGAAAATATGTAGGAGTAGAAGTGCCAATTCCAACATTTCCGGTTACATATAAATTGGATCCTAATGAAGTGTTACCTGTTACATTAAGTGTTTGTGACAGATAAGTAGGACCATAAATATTAGCACTTCCTCCGGAAGCACAAGCACTTAAATCTCCACCCCAATATTGCAAAAATAAGGTGCTTCCAGTACCATTATAACGAGCCTGCACTTCATTATTATCGCATACCAGATTATAAGTTGCTGAGCCGCCTATCTGGAATGACCCTGTTGTGCCAATACCGATCAAACTTGTATTTAAAACAGAAAGCGAAGCATCAGGTGAATTGGTATTAATACCTACATAATTTGTAGTATAGCTGCAATAAATTGATGAGGCACCCAGGGCCTGGTTTCTAACAACATAATTACTGTTATTAATCATACCGGTTTGCCAGTAAGGGGTACCTGCAGTGCGGTAATTAACGCCTGCAGTAGTAGTGGTATTTGGGCGGTCAAGTAACACGTTGGCATTACCTGTTGTTGATTTAAAAGACATGCTGGCATTTCCCGTTCCTACAATGTCGAGCTTGAAGGCCGGTGTAGTGGTTCCAATACCTACATTATCACCGGTATTAGTTAGGTAAGTGTTTGTGCCTACGCGTGTCCATTGCGCATTTGAAGTGTTAGCCAGTAGCAAACCTGCAACCAGCAAACCAGAAATAGTTTGGAATCTTAGTTTCATTTTTTTTGCTTTTAATTGTTAGTAATAAATAATGATTTTTAAGTAATGAACTAAAAAAAGTATGAGGTAATCCATCGTACTTGCATAGCAAGCTGAAGTTTTTTTTACATTCAATAAAATAAAACTTCAATTTTTTTTCTGAGAAATAGTTAGCTACAATTTCAGGATTTAAAATTTGAAATGTTTAAATGGTGCTTCAATGTTACTATTTTGTTTCTAACAAAACAACATAATTCATTAATTAATTAAATAAATGAAAGCCCGACCTTATGCCGGGCTTTCAACTTTAAAAGATGTGAAAAATTGACTTTTTCAACTAATTATTTGGTCACCACCATTAGCTTGGTATCAACACTACGGTTATCAAGTTCAAGTGTATAACTATAAGTTCCCTGGGCTAACTCATATGCATTGATTGTTGCCTGTGTTTTGCCAACCACATTAATTGATTTAATCAGATTACCATTCAAATCACGAATAATTATTTGAGCCTGTCTTGCATCACCACAGTTAAAGCGAATAACAGAAGTCTGGTTAAACGGATTTGGCTGATTTTGCTCCAACCTTGGAGAAGAAGCATCTTGAATAGTCTGTGAATTTTTTAATTCACTTGCATTGCATAATGATGTGATGCAATCGCGCATCTCAGCAATTTGTTGTTTCAGGTCAGAGTTTTCAGTTTCAAGTTTTGAATTTAATTCCTGGATTGCTTTAATGGCTATTGGTGAAAATTCTGCATAGCTTAACCACTTGTAACCCTCATCATCATTATGAATCATTTGAGGAAACACTTTTTCAACTTCCTGGGCTATAAATCCGGTCGATTTATGCTGAGCACGTGCTTTGCTTTCTGTATAGTAGTATTGTGAAGGGTTCAACTGCATAACTTTATCCAGCACGTTGCCAATTGATTCAACATCCTCTTTCAGTCTTGCATCAGAAATAGTTGAATAAGTACCATCTACTGAACTGATTTGGCCTTTGCCGGTTCCATTAAATTCAAAGCGACAATTTAATGTAGCAGTTCCTATTCCTACAGTCCAAAAGTCAGCTGTTGATTCATGTTGCCATTCAATTGCCCTATTAGCTACATCTTGGCGAACGTGCAGACGCTGAGCAGGGCTAGTAGCATTAATGCCGACATTTCCACGGAAAATGGCATTACCACCACCAAAGTTGGCATCTATGTTACCACCATTAAATTGCAAAAATAAAGTATTGGCAACACCATTGCTTCTTGACTGGATTTCATTGCCATCCATTACCAGGTTGGAAGCTGTTGTTTCTCCAATCTGAAATGATCCTGTTCCTGCAATACCACCTAAAGTTGTATTTGAAACTGATAGTTGAGCTGCTACACCAGTGGTGGTGCCTACATGCAAGTTTCCACAGGCGAATATATCATTCCATCGAAGTGCATCTGTTCCAAGGTTGCGAGAACATGAAGAAGTAGGAACAAAATTGCTGTTAGACGCAATTGTGTTAGCACCACCATCAGTTAGTTGTTCAACAGAACCAAAACCAACATAACCATTTACATCAAGATTTCCGGTTCCAAAAAAGTTAACTGCATTAACATTACCGGTAGAAGTTATGGTAGCTCCTGAAACAGTAGCAGCGGCATTAACATTACCACCTGCTGAAACATTGCCTGTGGCAAGAATGTTACCTGCAACGCTTAATTTTTCAGCCGGAGCAGCTGTGCCAATGCCCACATTACTGTTAGTAGCTAAAATTACCATAGCTGCAGAGCCTAAAGCAATATTCCTGATTGCAAAATTATCTGTTGCAATTGTTCCTGTTTGCCATGTGGGCACGCCTGCTGTGCGGTAATTCACACCTGAAGTAGCAGCAGAGTTAGCACGGTCGATAATAATATTAGAATTACCGCCTGATGATTTAAAATTCAGCGAAGCTGAGCCTACACTTTGAACATCAAGCTTAAATGCGGGAGTGTTAGTACCAATTCCAACATTATCGTTTGCATTGGTAAGGAAGGTTGAACTAGTTGCAGCATTCCGTGTCCATTGTGCATTTGAACTTGTTGCCATAAACAATCCTGCGATGGCAATCATTGTTAGTGAATAGAGTTTTTGTTTCATTTTGTTTTAGTTTAATGTTAATGATTAATGTGGTATGGATAATCGAGAAATCAACAGCAGGTATAGCTGCCGGATTGGGTGGCGTACTTGCGTTAGCAAGCTGAATCGGAGTAAATTAAATTAACTGCTGATCCAATTATTAGTTTATTAATTACTGGGGTGATGTAAAAACGTGGAGTAAAGTATGAATTAATGCATTCAGAATTGTACACAAGACTAATAAATAAATTGAATCGAATCAATGAACTTTCTGCTCTTTATTATTAAACGGCTTAATTTAATTAGCCAATGCAAAATTATTAATGACAAACTGCTGATTTAACAGTTCAAAAATAGTTTTGTCATTTTATCGGCTGGCTTTTTTTATCCATTTAATAGGTAAAGGGAGATTGTTTTTTCTGATTAGTAAATAAGTTTTCTTTTCGGAACCAAAGCCTTTGTAAAAGCGCCCAAGGTTAAGGTCGTTTGAACCCTCAAAATCAAGTATAGTATTGGTTTCAGAATATTCTTTAATAACCTGGTCAACCAGGTAGGGCATAACACCAATATTTTTTGCGGTGGAATTAGTTGCAGAAAAAATCATAATTAATGAGTGATTACTTTTTAGGAAAAGAGCTCCGCCACAAAGTTTGTTATTCTTGATAGCACCAATGGTTATGAGAGCATTTTGTTGTTTGGCTTTGTCTAACAATTTAACAAGGCTTGAATAATCTGATGCTTTTATTTTTTTAATACTGCTTCCCCTGTTAGCAATAAACAGTTCAATTAAATCATAAGGGGGAATTGAATAAGTTATATCAAACTTTGCATTTGAAGCCTTTTTAATGTTGCGCTTGAGGTTATCAGAGTAATGATTATAGATTGAATTATAGGTTCGATTAAGCGCAAGGTGATAAGTAATGTTTTGAGTTGATTCAAAGTTTTTAATGTCAAAATTATTATCCACATTAAGGTAATATTCTATAAAACTAAATCGCTCAGAAAGAGCACTTGTGAATTCATTGACGCCTTTTTCTGTAATTTTTTTATCAGAGAATAATCCAAGTTGCTGGATAAAAAAAGGGGGATATACATAGCGCAATCCAAACTTTGTTCTATGTGGAACGGGAAACACTTCACTATAGTTATCTTTTACTAGTGCATCCCAACCCGGTGCCGCTATATCAAGATACCATGAATTAGCATAAATTAAACCATTGCGGGCATTTTTTATGCAAGCATCCCATTTTGCTTTGTCAATATCAATATGTTTTAAATATCTTGTCAATTTATTTTTCTGCAGTGTGTATGCATTGAAGTGTGTATTCAAAAACAGATCTCCAGCCTTTCCATATTCCGGTCTCGCTTAATGTTTCATTATGCCACAAGCTAATGAATGTGCCATTTACTGATTTTACTTCATCAATAATTTGTGAGGTAATATTTTTAGCTTCTTCAATGTTTAGGTTCATGTATTGATTTAAGGTGCCATCCATAATTGCAAAAGGGTGTACTTTTAATGCAGTTGTCTTATCAGCTCTTAAATCGAAAAAACTGAATGTAGTACAAATACCCGCCCTGAAACCAACTTCATCTGCAAAGCCCATTGTATAATCATCAGTAATGCCAGCCTCCAGAAGTCTATTATAAGTAGTTGGCAATTGCATTTTTAAAAAATGCTGCCTGCTGCATAACACTTTTTTTCCTGAACTATTTTCAAGTCGTTCTTTTTCAATTTTAAGCTGTGACAAATTTGTTGCGGAGGAATAGGAAGGATGTAATCCGATATCGGCTTTAACGGAAATTTGTTTAATCAGTTCACGATATTGTTTACTTGTGTGTGGCAGATTACGATCAAATTTTGCCAGGTTGCCTACCAGGAAAAAGAAGATGGATTTAAACCCGTATTTTTCCTGAAATAGAAAATAATAGTTGTAGGTATCAAACGGATCATGCGATTTTCCAAGTACTGTACTTGTTCTTTTTTTTATATCAATAAAATTGCCTTCTATCAATGAGCGTGTAAGGGCCGCTGTTGTACGTAAAATTCCCTTACCGGTGTAGGCATATGCATTATCAATATCAACTGTTGAAATGAATTGAGTTTTAATTTCAGCAAATTTGAGATCCGCGAATTTTTTTGAAAGCTCGTTTTTAAGTATGCCAGCATAATGATTAACCACCGGTCGATGCAGAAAACCATTTTTATAGGCAAGGCAATTGATAGCCTGATATCTGCCATGGCTGTCGGGTTCAAAAGGCAAATATTCTTCATACCTGCATACCAGGTAAAATGAAGCAGCAAATAAATCAAATGGAATTTCTGAATCTGTAGTTTGAAAAAATACAGGTAATCCCTGCCAATCAGTTACATGAACAGGCACTTCATAAATTGTGTTTTCCAATAAAAGTGCAGTACTCTTAAAAAATAATTCGCTGTCAACCGGCTGAGGTGCATAACTGATTTTGCTTTCTGTATAATTTTTAAATCCGGCAATGTCATGAGTAAACTTATATTCCAAACCCAGCAAATCTTTTAGTAGCAAATTGAAAATATACTCCAGTCGGGATGTTAGGTGTGGTATATAAACGAGTAGCATCAAAGTAAAAGGGCAGGATTTATTAGAGTACTTTTAATTTATATTCAACCACTATTCCGTGTATATATTGTAAAGTGCAAGCTGCAATCTGCAATAATAAAGCTGTTAATTTTTTTGACAAATCATCAAACCATCCCGCACAGGGATAAGCACATTGTTAACTCTTTTATCATTTTGTATTTTGGTGTTAAAGGCAACAATATGTTCAGTTTCATCATCCTGTTCATCAGCATTCTTAATCACATTCCCGCTCCACAGCACATTATCTGCAATAATAAATCCGCCCTTAACTAATTTAGGAAATACCAAGTCATAGTAAGTGCTGTAATTCTCTTTGTCAGCATCAATAAATACAAGATCAAAAGTGTAATTCAACTCAGGGATTATTTCAAGTGCATTACCAGTGTAAATTTTAATATTGTTTTTGTAAACAGATTCATCTACATATTTCCTTACCATGTCTGTTAATTCCTCGTTTACATCAATTGTATGCAGCAAGCCGCCTTCTGCTAAACCTTCTGCTAAACACAATGCGGAATATCCTGTAAATGTTCCGATTTCAAGAACCTGTTTTGGTTTTATCATTTTGCTTAACATAGACAATATGCGTCCCTGTAAATGCCCAGAAAGCATTCGTGGTTGCAGTACATGTGCATACGTATCGCGGTTAAGTTTTTGCAACAAACCAGGTTCTGCATCTGTATGCTGTTCAATATATTGTTCAAGCTTTAAATCTATAAAATTCATACCTTGTCTATATGATACACCATAATTGTACAGCTGAATTAATCAGCACCTAACCTGTTAAGGCCGGCTTTTGCTTTTTGGTCAATACTGTTTTGATATTCGTGATTACGCATTTCAAGACATTTCTTATAAAATGCTATGGCATTAGAAGTGTCTTTCTGTGTTTCATAAATCTGTGCAATATTAAGTGCAGCATTGGCAGCAAAGTAATATGTACTTGTGCCTCCAATAGTAATAGTGTTATTGTAAAATGTAATTGCACGTTGCTTTTGATTAAGCAAATCAAAATTACGTGCTGTACGGTAAACATACTCTATTTTATCTTTTTGGGAATTCAGATCCTCGGGAGGTATGCCTGACAATAACTCAAGCGACTGAAGATAATATCCACCGTCAAACAACAATCGGGCTTTCAGCAAATGTATATTTGGCCGAATGCCTGCTTTGGCTTCTGCTTGTGCATGTTTATCTTCATCCGTAAAATCTGATCCTGCGGTCAGTAAAACCTTCATATACTTATTATATGCAGCTGTATCATTATTGATCAGTGCTGACCATGCAATTTTCTGATAGGCCGATTTTACAAACCTGTTGCAACGGCAACCATCAACAAATCTTGAAAAATGGTCGGCAGCAGAAAGATCAAGTTTATTAATCCGGCCCATTCCCATCATAAACTTAAGGTAATGTAATGGATATGCTTCAGGATCATATTTGAGTTTAGATAATGTTTCAAGCAACAACTCATTTTTTCCATCCATAGCATACAGGTTTGCAATGGAAAAAGTGACGAGTTGAGAGTTGTTATCATTATCATAAAGCTTCATCAGTTCATACGCATGGCTCATATTTTTGCCATAGTGACATTCTATATATATCAGGATTAAAAGAGTTTCATTCTTCAGGTAGGCTTGTTCCTTGTTGGACACTGTTTCATTTACAAGATCTTTTAATTCAGCAATGCCCTGGTTTATAGTTCCACTTAAGCCGGCAAGGTTTGCAATCCACCTGTAGTTCTGAGGTATTGAACCAATCATGACATGCAAAAGCCCAAGCCCTTTCAGTGTAGGCTTAAAACCAGGATATTTTTCATGATTTTCCTCAAACATTTTAAATGCCTTGCGGGTATCAAGTCCTGCACTAAGTGTTTCTCCATTTAAAGCTTTCATTATAGCACGCTGAAAAATAATTTCCGCCTGCATATGAAGGTAGAAGGGAGATGAAGGATTTTCTTTTTCGATAATGCTTAGCCTGGATGACGATAATTCCTTTATTCGGTCAAAGTCAGATTGCTGCTCAGAAAGAAAGGCCCTGAAAAAATCGAGGGTGCTTTCGCAGGCAATTACAGCTGTGTTTTGAGGCCGCAGTTTTTTTTCAGCCTCAATCATTTTACGAGCTTTATCAAACCGCAGGTTAAAAATCTCATTTTGTATGCTGGAAATATTCTGATTAAAATCAATGGCAGCTCTTACAGTGCCTGTTAACAGCAACAAAATGGGGATAAGCAGTTTTAACATTGTGGAAAATAAAAAAAAGGATTTCAAACTTTGAAATCCTTTTAACAATATCTGTTCAATTTCTAATTGTTACCAATCATTAATATTGGAATCTACCAATATGCGACCGCAGTGTTCACAAATGGTTACTTTTTTGCGCTGACCAATTTCGAGCTGCATCTGTGGCGGAATTTTATTGAAGCAACCTCCGCAGGCATCACGATGAATCTTTACAACAGCCAGGCCGTTAATCATACTGCCCCTTATGCGTTTGTATGCCGAAAGCAGACTGGCATCGATAAGTTTTTCAGCCTTTGCAGCTTCATCCAGCATACGTTCTTCCTCCTTTTGCGTTTCGCCAATTATAACTTCCAGTTCATTTTGCTTTTGCGTAAGTGCTTTTGAGCGTTCTTCAAGATCCTGGTTAGTTAAGTCTAACTCCTGGTTTTTCTGATTCAGTTCAAACGTATATTCTTTAATGCGCTTTTCTGACAATTGAATTTCCAATTGCTGAAATTCAATTTCCTTATTAAGAGAATCATACTCGCGATTATTCTTAACATTCATTTGCTGAGCTTCATATTTTTTGATCTGAGCATTTGAATCTTTTATAGCTTGTTTCTTTTTTGCAATCATTTCCTGAAGGGAAGCGATTTCATCATTAAAGTTGCCAATTCTGGTTTTAAGCCCTTCAACTTCATCCTGCAAATCGGCCACTTCCATTGGCAATTCGCCCCTGATAATTTTTATTTCATCAACACGCGAATCAAGCTGCTGCAGGTAGTAAAGTGCCTGCAACTTTTCCTTTACCGTAAAGTTTTGCTTATCGGTGCGGGTAAAAGCTTTAATCTCCTCTTTTGGGATTGCTTTTAAAATAGCTGTAGGGTCATTTTTTAATTTGATATTACGTGAAATGCGTACCGGATCCTCTTTTTTTACCGGTTTGGGTGCAGGTGCTGCTTCTTTTTTATTCTTTTCGTCAGCAAACTTTTTCGAACTTGTTTTTGAATTACTCTTTGTAAGCATTTTTTTATCTGAAGTATCTGTCTTAATTGTAGATTTTTTTACCGCTGGCGATGTACTTTTTGTTACACTTTTTCCGGGGGCTGTTTTTTTAGGGGCTGCTGTTTTTTTGGCTGGTGTTTTTGATGTTGCACTTTTTTTGATAGTTGCCTTACTGGCAGCTTTTTTAGCCGGTGATTTTGTGGCAACAGTTTTCTTTACTGCTGCCTTTTTTGAAACTGCTTTAGCAGGCTTTTTTGCAACTGCTTTTTTCAGAACTTTTTTAACTGCCATTACGAAAAATAATTAATGGGATTTGTATTAACGGTTGTTAAATGGAGCGCAAATGTATTAAAATTTCGATTTAACAAGTCGAAGATCAATTGTTTCGTAAATTGTTCGCTTTCGTAATGACCGGTATCTGCAATTACAATTTTGTTTTCTGCATCAAAAAACTGGTGGTATTTGTAATCGGCAGTCACAAAAAACTGTGCACCGGCAGCAATCGCATTTGGCAACAGGAAGCTGCCGGACCCACCACAAACTGCTACCCGCTTCACTTTCTTATTGAGCAATTTAGTGTGGCGGATACAATCGGTTTGTAATTTAGCTTTAAGGTGTTTTAGGAACTCTTTTTCAGTCATATCAGATTTGTATTCACCAATCATTCCTGACCCTACATGTTGATAGGTATTCTCAAGCGCATAGACATCATAAGCCACTTCCTCATAGGGATGTGCTATGGTAAGAGCCTTGAGGATGCCTGACTGCAATACTGAATCGAAGATAACCTCAATTCTCACTTCAGGTTCGCTATGGCGGGTACCTTTTTTACCAACATGCGGATTGGTATTTTGATTTCCTCTAAAAGTTCCTGTTCCGTCAATATTAAAGCTGCATTGATCATAATTACCAATATTTCCTGCGCCAGCTTCAAATAGCACGCGCCTGATAGTTTCAGCATGGGTAGAAGGTACAAATGTTACCAGCTTTTTTAACAGGTTGCTTTTAGGTGCCAATACTTTACAATTTATAAGGCCCAGCACTTCACAAATTTTAGCATTAACGCCATTGTATACATTATCCAGATTGGTGTGTATGGCATAAATAGCAATGTCGTTTTTAATAGCCTTGATGATGGTGCGTTCCACGTAATTCTTGCCGTTTATCTTTTTCAAACCGCTGAATACAATGGGGTGATGTGCTATTACAAGGTTGCATTGTTTCTCAATTGCCTCATCAATTACCTCCTCTGTACAATCAAGAGCAATCAGTGCATTTTTTATTTTCATTTCACCATGTCCGGTTATCAGGCCTGAATTGTCATAGTTTTCCTGGTAGTGAAGCGGTGCAAAAGTTTCGAGATATGCAATAATGTTGCTTAATAGTT
>JBGARN010000075.1:0-22223 GCA_044230205.1 Bacteroidia bacterium | reverse complement strand
AAAATAAATGCGACAAATTGAAATAACATTTTAGTTTACAGTGAATTTCGTTTTAGGATCTTTCCAACCTTATATCTTTAAGCGGTAATACTATTACAAACCATCAGTATCAGCTGTTTAATATTTGTTAATCACACCTGGACTCTTACAAAAAGGAATATTCGCATAAATTCAAATACCAGATTATTTAACTGGTATAGAAGTTTCGAAAATCGGTAAGAAATCGACCTTATTCCTGCCTTCACAATGTTAAGATTATCAATAAACAGAAGTTATTGCCTGCTGGTAATACAGCTTTAATAATACTGCATCTATTAAGAATTGGTCTTCTTTCCCGCTTTTTTGATGCATTCACATGGTTTTTTATGCCGTTCGCCAAATTAAAAGAGGTAACGGGGCTTATAATTCTAAATTTAAGCTTTCTAACATACTTTTTAAAATTGTACTAATTAATACCCCTAACACGACAAATAGAATAGCTTAACAACTACTTTTTAGCTTATCAGCTAAGTTGATTTAATCCCACCTTTTTAGAATTACTGATAAGCGGAATAGTATTAACACCCCCAATAAACAGCTAACTATTATCCCAAAGTTTAAAAATTGTGATTAGCTGATTTTTAAAATAAATACAAAATTATATACCTAATTATTTTCTAACCCAATAAAAAATTACAAAAATGGCTACATCAGGAACAAGTCAAACGACTACACAAATGGTACATTATATGGATAATCTATTCAATAATACCAAAAAATTATTCCCCAACAATGGAATGAAATTTCAGGAACAGGAAGAAGTAATTACATACAAATGCCGTTTCAGGAATGATGAAAATGGCGACTATGAAATGTTGCCTAAAACAGCTGAATGGTTTTGCCAACACAAAATATTACCTCGCATAGGTGATATTGTTATTCCATTAGATCATGGTCCGGTAAAAAAGCCATTCTGTATTGTTTCATCAGTAATATGGGATACGAATAAGAATGAAGTAAATATTCTTCTTGTTAAAGAAATTAATAAAAAGCGCTGGTGGCTTGAAGGCGATTCTAAATTAATGAATGACCTTCTGCTTATGCAGTGAAAATTAAAAATATGGTAAATAACCATGGCCCTTTTAATAATATATGAACTTATCAGTGTTTAACTGATAGTTTCAACACTTGCTTTTCACTGCCGGTTGTTACTTCAACAAAGTATATTCCATTATTCAGACCAGCTGTATTTACCTTTGATCGTATGATCGCCCCAGGCATATAATTCATTTTCTGTTTGAGTTACCACTCGCCCGGTAATATCATAAACCATAACTGCAACCTGTTGGGCGGCTTTCCAATAACAGATCAATATAAGTAAGGTCATCAGCCGGACGACAAATAGAATGCTGGTTTTCGGCTTCTAAGTCACTACCCTTACTGACATAAAACAGTAACCTGTACTGTATTTGAAACTTTAGTGCATCCTGCACTATTGGTTACCTGAACTTTATAAGAGCCGGCTTTATTGGTGGTATAATTAGCAGCAGTTGCACCGGTAATGTTGTTGCCGTTTTTCTTCCACAGGTAGGTAAGGCCTGTGCTGGTATTTTCATTAAGTGTAACAGTTGCCGGAGGACATACTGTAAGCGGACCTGCCGGAATAACTGAAGCTGCTACAATACTCTTCACTATTTTTACAGGTGCCGAGGTTCGTGAGCATCCATTGGCATTTGTAACAATAACCCTATAGGTTCCGTTAGCAGTAGTATTATAATTTTGCGATGTGGCTCCGGGAATAATATTTCTGTCCTAATCTCCATTGATAAGAAAAAGCCGGTACCTGAATTAGCAGACATCTTAGCTGTATCTCCGGCACAAATCGTATCATTTCCGGTGAGGGTAATTTTTGAAGCAGGAAGTCCTTTTACGGTTATATAACCACTTTGGGTTAATGTATTCCTCCTGCAGGATTACTCGCTGTTAACGATACCGAATAAATGCCAGCTGCAGCATGTGTTACGGTTGGGTTTTGCAATGTTGATGTAGCAGGTGTAGCACCAGTAAATGTCCAGTTCCACGAACTGGGCAAATCAGAACTTAGATCCTGAAAAACAACAGGGCTGCCTACGCAGACAGTTGTAGGTGATGCACTAAAATTAGGCGTTGGTTTTGATGAATTACAATTTTATATCCTGTTTTTGTAAAGGGTTGTGAAACGGGAATAAAGCCAAAAAGCAGGCCGTTAAGTGTTGCATTAACTACAATGTTATAGGTTCCGGCACTACCAACAGCCGGATTACCCGAAACAGAAACACATCCATTACCACCGCCCGAAAAGCACAATTTGCAGGATTGCAAGAATAACTGAAACCCGCAGGTAAGCCAACCACACTATTAACAGTAATATTAGAAACCACAACATTTCCCTGGTAACTGTAGTATCAGTTAACACTCTTATTTGTAGCGAAGAACTGTAGGCCGCAGATTCAAATGCCGGTGGAAGATTTTGTATGGTGTCAGGATAAATTCCCGGTTCAGTTATTCCCGGATCGGGTGTACACTGCGCGTTAGTAAAATGCAATGTTGTAAATAGCAAACCGCATGTAAGTAAAATTTTTCTCATAGTGTGTAAGATTTAATGGTTTAATATGGGTATAAATTTAATTTTAAATTAATTACACCAACAAAGAAATATGATTAAAGAAATTTTTTTTCAAAAGATGATTTAAGCCAAAATCAATTAATGCCTTTTGTTATTTTAAATGCTCACTGGATGAAATCAAATAGCAATCTTGCTATTGCAAGGTTTTCAGCAGGCAAGTATTTTTCAAGGAGAACGAAAAAGGCAGTGCTGTTAGCACTGCCTTTTTTCGATTCTGGATTAGTTATAAACTTTATGCTGTAGTCAATATCTTTAAATCGATCAGCCTAAATATAAGCATACTATTCTGTCTTAATAATTTTTAAAGTTTGATAAATTTTACCGGCATCTTTCAATTGCACCAGGTAAACACCAGCTAAAAGATTAGCAGGCATACCTATTGATCCTTTAGCCTGATCAATGTTAAACACATTTAATTCACGACCCGTCACATCTGAAATCACTAAAGTTAAGCCTGAATTACCTTTTACATTATAGTTAATGAAAGCACTTGTAGTAAATGGATTCGGATACACATTAAATGTGTTAATGGTTGATGGAATTTCACTAACGGCAAGAGGCCCGTCAGAAATCTGAAATTTATCAAACCCTCCTTCGGTAACATTACCTGAAGGGATATCTTCCACTTTTACTATTAAATGCATATTAGCTGTAGGTGTAATATAGCTATTCAAAAACTTGGTTACATCAACCCAGCTTGATAATCCCGGAGAATTAAATCCAACGTTATCAATAACAACAGTGCTTATTCCATTTGTTACCCTGATAGTTAAACTGTCATTAGGGTTACTTCCACCCGGCCCTTGTGTATTATAAAACCAGCGTGAATAATATAATACCGGGTTAGTATATCCTGTAAGATCAAATGTTGGTGAAGTTAATTCTACATATCCGCCATCCACATCATCATTACCTGCAGCACCGCCACTATTGCCGGTTACGTATGCCTCATCCCCGCAATCACCATTGGCATCATATTCAGGGTTAGCAACATCGGCACCATTGTAAGTACCAATTGGTTCACCTTTTTGCCAATCGCCTGTTTGTGCTGTAGAACTTTTAAACCATCCGAAATCAAATGTAAAGTCATCATAAATACCCGGTGTAAGTTGAATGGTAACCGGTGATGTTCCGTCCACATTGGTACCAGTGCTGCAATAGGTAATGAAGCCCCATTTACCAGCATTTATGGTATAAAGACCGGGGAAGAAATTATTTACTGAAAAATTTCCTGAAACATCGGTAGTTAATGAATAGCTTCCGTTTACACCGGTAATCTGAACTTGTGCATTTGCAATCCCTGCACCATTTGTTGCATTAATTACAGTGCCCGTTATGTTGGTAGGTGTTAACGGAACCAATTGCACATCAAGCGTTGTCAATTGTCCGTTTACCAATTGAACACCACTGATTATCTTAGGTAAATAACCTGTTTTCACAAATTGAACAGTATAAGTGCCTGCATTAGCCAAACCTGTTTTATAAACCCCTGCTAGGTTGGTGGTTTTTATTTTTGATGACGTAAGTATTTCAACAGATACATTGTTAAGCGGCAATGTGGTAATTGAATCTGTAACCGTTCCTTCAAGGTAACAACCGCGTATATAGGTAGGCGTTAGAACAAACAAGCCCTGGCTTATATCACTTACAACAAGATTTCCTGAAGGTAAGTAAGGATAAACACCCCAGGCACCATCAAATCCACCGCCTGACAATGGTGATGTATCATAGTGTCCCACTTCAATGAGATTATCAGGCCGTGCCCCATCAACTATTACCACACCTTCTTTATACCAAGAAACTACCTCATAATCATTTATCGTATGCGTATTATGCACTACAGCCTGCGAACCCGGGTTTACCTGTATTTTATCAAGAAACTTTATGTTGAAAGGATCAGTAATATCATAAGCAGCCAGGTAAGTATTGTTTTTTTCATCGGTGGTAAACAAAACTGAGCCAGCATCATTTAACCAGGCATTATGGGTAAAGGCATCGGGAGTTTGCTGTGTATTAATCTCAACAATGTTAGATTTATTGGCAACATTCATGATTGAAAAATAGCCGTCATAAATATGACAACCAAATAGCGTGTCATTTCTGACATAACCATCGTGAATATAATTTGGATCTGCTCCTGAAGTATTTCCAACATAATGCGGATTCCATGGGTCTGCATTTAAATCACAAATAACTGCTGCACCATTAAATAAGTTTGAGCCATACAGGTACACATAACCCTGGTCAATATGTAAAGCATGTATGGTTTGAATCTGGTTATTAATAGCAGCATCACCAAAATACTTATGATAAGGTGCTGAATCAGGAAGATAATTGAGGTTAACAATTATTAAACCATCACCTGTTGCTTCAGTTGTTACATAAGCGTAATTATTAAAAGTCTTCACTTCACGCCACGCTGAAGATGCACCGGGAATATTAATTACCTGGAATATAGAATCAGGATTAGTAACGTCTACAATTGATAGTCCGTTCTGCCACCCAACCAGTGCAAATTCTCTGCTGTTTATGGCTATACCACCGATGTTACTTAAATCGCCTGAATAGGTTTTTTGTGAACGGAAAACAATGTTGGTTTGAGCAAATGCATTTGCACTTACAATAATGAATACGAAAGCTAATATTATTTTTTTCATGTTTAATTAATAATACAATTTATAAAAGGATTGCGAATATAGATTAAATCTGTTCAACAGCAACGCTTTCCGAATGCCATCCATTAAGAAATGATGAATTCACAAATTAATTTTAAGTTAGGTTTTTGAATAAATTATTGATGAATAAAAATATTCCAATCGGTAATGAATAGTAAATTTGCACGTTGTTTGAGTAAACAGCAGAGAAAATAATACAATGAAAAAACTCTTGGTTGCATTATTACTTGGTGTTTCGTTATTAGCGCAGGCACAACCTGATTCTACACGAAAAACATACAGCACCATAGTTGACGGTGATACGCTTCCATTGGTATATATGCAAACAGTGGATGTGGTGGCTACTTTAAGCCCGCAAGCTGCTGCACAATTAAAAGCCTATTACATTTTAAGACGTGATGTTCTGCGAACATATCCTTATGCAAAATATGCAGCACGAAAACTGAAAGAGATTAATACCACAGCTGCTGCAATTGAAAATGACCGTGAACGAAAACGATATATAAGGAAAACTGAAGATGAATTAAAAGACAAATTTGAAAGCGACCTTCGTAAACTTACCATTAACCAGGGTCGGATTCTTATGAAGCTAATTGATCGCGAAACAGGTAACACTACATATGCAGTGGTAAAAGAATTGCGCGGTGGATTGAAAGCCATGATGTGGCAAGGCATGGCTAAATTATTTGGCGATAATTTAAAAGATACTTACGATGCTGCAGGCGAGGACAAGCCCATAGAAGACATTGTTCAACAAATTGAAAACGGGCAATTGGCAATACCTGCAGCCTATCAATCGGCTAAATTGCAGTCTAATTAACCTTTAAGGTTGAGTATAGGTTTTCAATCCTTACACTGATTTCTTTTCAAATTGTGCAAGGCGCTGTGAAAAACTATTGTGAAATTTTTTCCGCCTGCTGTATAATTTGCTGTATATTTTCGCATCCCCCATTTACAGCAATCTTTTATAAAAGTTAACTGCCTTATAACATGGATTCTACTTCCGATAATATAAACTTCAAAAAACGAAAAACTACAAAATCAGTATCAAACTTTCAATTAGCAGCCGATCTTGGAAAATTACCACCGCAAGCTGTAGATATTGAAGAAGCGGTTTTAGGTGCATTAATGCTTGATAAAAATGCATTGAATACTGTAATTGATGTGATTAAACCCGCTACATTTTATAAAGAAGCTCACCAGCATATTTTTGAAGCGATACACTTTTTGTTTAACAGTGCCCAGCCGGTTGACATTCTTACTGTTACCCAGCAATTAAAAAAACAAGGTGTACTTGATTTGATTGGCGGGCCTTATTACATTTCACAATTAACCAACCGCGTGGCAAGTGCAGCCAATATTGAATTTCATGCACGCATCATTCTTCAAAAATTTATTCAACGCGAACTGATACGCATTTCAACTGAAACAGTAAAAGATGCTTATGAAGATACAACTGATGTTTTGGCACTTTTGGATAAAGCCGAAAAAAACCTTTTTGCAATAGCAGAAGGCAACCTTCGCAAACAATATGATAGCATGCAGGGGTTGATTTCTAAAGCCATAAAAGAATATGAAAATGCCGCAGGACTTGAAGAAGGCGTGATTGGAGTACCAAGTGGATTTACCGATTTAGATCGTGTTACTGCCGGCTGGCAAAAATCAGATTTGATTATTATGGCTGCGCGACCCGGTATGGGTAAAACTGCTTTCGTGTTATCGCTTGCACGTAATGCGGCTGTACGTTTTAATAAACCTGTGGCTTTTTTCAGTTGCGAAATGTCATCTATACAATTAGTCAACCGTTTAATTTCAAGCGAAACCGAAATTAATGGCGAAAAATTGAGAAGAGGAAATTTATCTGAACCTGAATGGCAGCAGTTGAATAAAAAAATTCAGCCACTTGAAAATGCTCCGATTTATATTGATGACACCCCTGCTCTCACAATTTTTGAATTGCGGGCTAAATGCCGAAGGCTGGTTGCCGAGCGTAAAGTTGAATTAATAATTATTGATTATTTACAGCTGATGCAAACCGGTGATAACAGAGCCGGTAATCGCGAGCAGGAGATATCAACTATTTCACGTTCGCTTAAAGCAATTGCCAAAGAATTAAATATTGCCTTGATTTGTTTATCGCAGTTAAGCCGTGAAGTTGAAAAAAGAGGTTCATCAAAAAGACCTCAGCTTTCTGACTTGCGCGAATCCGGAGCAATTGAACAGGATGCTGACATGGTGTTATTTATTTACCGACCTGAATACTATGCAATGGATCAGGATGCACAGGGCCGCAACCTGGAAGGACTGGCTGAAATTATTGTTGCCAAAAACCGAAATGGTTCATTAGAGACTGTTAACCTCAAATTTATTGGTCACCTTACTAAGTTTACCGATTATGATGATTATGGTTTTGTTGATCAGAATGCACCAGTAACATTACGTAATGAACCCGAACGCGTTACACGGGGTTCAAAAATGAATGACGAAGACGCTGCTCCTTTTTAATTTTAATCCTGTCAATCTTTGTCAATAGTAGCAGAAGTTATTTTTCATTTATGGAAAAACTGCTTTAAGCAATCAAACAGTTAAATTTTAAAACATTTAACTGATATGAAAATTACATTGACTTTAGTATTAGCAATAGCTTTTGTATTTAACTGTAGTGCTGAAAATTTTCCTGCTGCATTTTTAACCGAAGATGGTGAAATACGCGGCCAGGTAACAGATAGTCTTACCGGAACTCCAATTCCTTCAGCAACCATTTTATTACTCAGAGACAATGACGTGCTGCTGAATGTAACAGCAGATACCAATGGGGCTTATGTAATAAAACCTCTTAAGCCCGGATATTATACAGTTAAAGCATCTTTTGTTGGCTATGCTTCAAAAACAATAACGCAGGTGCTGGTAACAGCTAATCGCTTTACCGAATTGAATTTTAAATTATCATTAAAAAGTGATTTGCCTGAAGCACGTGTAACATACATTCCTCCGATGATTGAAAAAGATAATGTAATCACCTGCAAAATTTTAACGCCTGATGAAATAAAAACCACTCCGTATACTAACCTTCGCGACCTGGCATCAACCTCAGCTGGAGTGGTACAAAAAGAAGAAGGTGGCGCAATAAATATAAGGGGGGCAAGAGCAGAAGCTACCCAATATTACATTGATGGAGTAAAAATAATTGGAGGCTTTAGTCTTCCTAAAAATGCCATTGCGCAAATGCAGGTAATTACCGGTGGTGTACCTGCCATGTATGGCGATGCAACAGGCGGCATCGTGGTTATTACAACCAAAAGTTATATGAGCGGTTGGTAACTAGCTTTTTTCACATGCAATTACTGTTTAACTATTGCCTTTAAACAGTCATCCATTCTTGCACATACAAACGATTTTTGCCATTAGCTGAAATTACTTTAGGTTTGAGCAATAATATTGCCTTACCATTTATGAACATAAATTATAACATTAACGAAGACAGCATTAAAAAGCTGATCAGTGAACTGGATTATAAACTAGCCAAAGTTTATAAAGGAGGTGGAAGCAAAGCAGCAGCCCGGCAGAAAGAAAAAAATAAAATGCTGGCTCGAGAAAGAATTGACGACCTGCTCGATAAAGACACTCCACGAATTGAAATCGGAGCCTTAGCAGCCAATGATATGTATGTGGAACATGGTGGTTGCCCAAGTGCAGGTGTTATTGTGATGATTGGATACATAGCTGGAAGGCAATGCATAGTGGTTGCTAATGATGCTACAGTAAAAGCAGGGGCATGGTTTCCGATGACTGCAAAAAAGAATTTGCGGGCACAGGAAATTTCAATGGAAAATAACTTACCTATTGTTTACCTGGTTGATAGTGCAGGCGTTTTTCTTCCGTTACAAGATGAAATATTTCCTGATAAGGAGCACTTCGGAAGAATATTCAGAAATAATGCCATTATGAGTTCACGTGGCATTATCCAGATTGCTGCAATTATGGGCAGTTGCGTAGCCGGTGGTGCTTATCTTCCAATAATGAGCGATGAGGCTTGCATTGTTGATAAAACAGGATCTATATTCCTGGCGGGTTCCTATCTGGTTAAAGCTGCTATTGGAGAAGATATTGATAATGAAACGCTGGGAGGTGCAACTACGCAATGCGAAATTAGTGGCGTTACTGATAATAAATTTAAAGATGATGAGGCTTGCCTTGATTACATCAGAAACATCTTTAGCAAGTTAGGTGATTTTAACAAGGCGGGTTTTGACCGAAAAGAACCACAGCTGCCATCAAAGAACATGAATGAAATTTATGGGCTGATACCTGCCGAACGTGATAAGCAGTTTGATATGCGTGATATCATTGAACGACTTGTAGATAACAGTGAGTTTGATGAGTACAAGGAAAATTACGGACAAAGCTTAATTTGTTGCACAGCGCGAGTTGATGGATGGGCTGTAGGTATTGTAGCTAATCAGCGTAAAGTGGTAAAAAGCCGTAAAGGCGAAATGCAATTTGGTGGTGTTATTTATAGTGACAGTGCTGATAAGGCTGCTCGTTTCATCATGAATTGCAATCAAAGAAAAATTCCATTGGTTTTTCTTCAGGATGTTACAGGATTTATGGTGGGCAGCCGAAGTGAACACGGAGGAATAATTAAGGATGGAGCAAAGCTGGTAAATGCAATGAGTAATTCAGTTGTTCCAAAATTTACAATTGTAATGGGAAATAGCTATGGTGCAGGTAATTATGCTATGTGTGGCAAAGCCTATGACCCAAGGTTAATTGCAGGATGGCCTACAGCGCGAATTGCTGTAATGGGTGGAGCACAAGCTGCGAAAACGCTTTTGCAAATTACAACCTCAACATTGAAAGCGAAAGGGGAATTGCTTACTGAGGCACAGGAGAATGAATTGCTGAAACAAATTACCGATAAATATAATGAGCAATTATCGCCTTATTATGCAGCTTCACGCTTATGGCTGGATGCAATAATTGACCCCATTGATACCCGCAAGTGGATAAGCATGGGAATAGAAGCAGCAAATCATTCGGTAATAACTCAAAAATACAGTGTAGGCATTCTTCAAACCTAACCTTTAGCAAGCCTGCAGATATAAAGACTACTACTAACACTGCTTGTTAAAAAAAACAGGTAGTGTTCATTTCAACTTTATTTATTTGAAATAGCTTCGCAACAGATAATTCAAATAAAATTAAAGTATAAAAATCAGAATCCTGAATGAAAAAGTTAATTGTAACAATTACGGTATTGGCTACTTCAGTTTTTACCTATGCACAAAATGTTGTAGTATTAAAAAATGGCGAACGAGCCAATGGCAAAGTAACATCAATGAGCAATGATGTACTTAATGTTAAATTAAAAAATGGTGAAACCAAAAATTATAAAGTAGAAGAAATAAGCCTGGTGTATTTTGATGAGAACCTGGCATCAAAAGCAGTTGAAACCAAAAGCAATTTACCTTCAGGAACAGTTACTGCCGATGTACCGGGAAGAAAGATTACAAAGTCGCCAACTATGAATATTCTTACACAGGACAAGGGCGTTGTAGTAGTTAACGTGGTTGTTGACAAATACGGAAGAGTTATTAAAGCTGAACCCGGTGGTGAAGGTACCAACACTACATCGCAATACCTGATGACAAAAGCAAAACAAACAGCAGAAGCCACTATTTTTGATTCACAACCTACCTACCCGCTCGAAACCAAAGGAACTATTACAGTAGTATTTTAAAATAGGAACCTAATTTAAAAAAGCACAAGGCCACAAGCTTTGTGCTTTTTTTGTCTATACCGCATATTGAATCTTTTTTTACTTTTGAAGCAATCCATTATTAATTACCACTCAAACATTAACCATTTAATCATTCTATTATGAGAATCTTAAAATTCATTTTATCAATTATTGCAATTTTAATCGGGCTTTACCTTCTGGCATGCCTAGTAATGTCAAAAGACTATGATGTAAGCAGAACAATTACAGTCAATGCACCAATTGAACTTGTATTTAACCAGGCTAACGATTTTAATGAAATGAAAAACTGGTCGCCCTGGAAGGATTACGACCCAAATGCTGAAATTACCATTACAGGTGAATTAGGAATGCCCGGATATAAGTATGCCTGGAAAAGTAAAAACGAAAATGTTGGTATTGGTTATATGAGCAGGACCAAGACCGAACAAAATAAGCTTATAGAAAACGATCTTTATTTTGAAGGATTTGAGAATACTTCAGTTTCCTACTGGACATTTGAAAATACACCCGAAGGAGTAAAAGTTGTATGGGGCAATAAAGGCGATATGCCATTTTTAATGAAACCATTAGGACCAATGATGGATAAATGGATGGGGCCTGATTTTGAAAAAGGATTACAACGAATTAAAGATTATGTTGAAACCAATAAAGACAAACTATCAGCAGGCTCAATAAAAGTAGAAGAAGTTCAATTACCTGAAATGTTTGTTATGACTATGAGAGATACAGCCAGCAATGCGACCATAAGCATGAAGCTTGGAAAATGTTATGGTGAAATTGGCGCTGTAATGCAAAAGCAAAAGTTGAATATGGCAGGCGCACCCTTTGCAATTTATCACGACTATCATGAAAATTATTTCGATATGGAACCCGGAGTTGCTACTGATAAGGAAGGAAAAAGTGAAGGCAAAATAACAGCCAGGAAAATGAATGCTACAAAAGCAGTGGTTGCACATTATTATGGCCGGTATGAAGATACCGGAAAAGGGCATGAAGCTGCTGATGCTTATATTAAAGCAAAAGGATTAACAGTAAGCGGCAAACCCTGGGAAAGCTACATCACAGATCCTATGACTGAAAAGGATACCTCCAAATGGTTAACAGATGTTTATTATCCGGTAAAATAATTTTTTAAATCTCTGTTATCTTTGCATTCCATTATTATTTCTATACCATATAAAATATAAAAAGAAACTGCACTTTTAATAACGACAATTAAGCATTAGCTAAAAAATTGGCTTTTAACTAAGTAAGCACTTTGTTTATAGCCAGCTTGCTTTGCAAGTACGCAACTATTTCAAACAAACTTCTATTAACCATTAATTCTAAATTTAATTTAAATGAAAAAACCTTTATTAAAATTAATTGCATTAAGCGGGATGCTTTTTGCAATAAGCACAACTACCAATGCGCAATGGACACGCAATGCGGCAACACAACAAACTTATTTAACCAATACGGGTGACAATGTTGGAATTGGAACAACCAATCCTCAATTCAAACTCGACATTCAGAGTGCAGGCGCTGCTTCCATGTCATTTAAATCATCGGCAAATAATGCAAATGTTATAATCGATCGTGGTGGTGCGGCCAATACTGCCGGTGTTAACTACCGAACAGCCGGAACGCCTTATTGGCAAACAGGAATGCTGGGTACTGATAATTTTGCAATCCGTAATATTGCTTTAGGCGCTCCTGCACTTTCATGTAACTACACAACTAATTTTGTTGGCTTAGGAACAACAGCACCGGCTAATAAATTACACGTAGTAGGTAATGCCAACATTACAGGCAATCTCGGTATTGGCTCAACTGCGCCATTAACCAAATTACATGTTGAATCGACAACATCATATGGAACTGATCAAGGCACGGTTAGACTTTTTGGAAACAATGATAACGTTAATAACGTTCTTATGGCTGATGGTAATGGTGGCGGAACTTCAACTCCATCCTATTCATATACCAAATGCTATTTAGCAGGTTTTCAGCCTAACCCGCTTAATCCGAGCAATGGAAATTATGGAACCTGGGGTCATTATTTTGCAAATGGCTCTACTGGCTGTGGTGGATTATTCAGCTATGGATCTGTTATGTCAACTGCTACACGTTATGCTGCTTTCGCAGGTGATGCCTTTGCAGGCGCATTTATTGGTGGTAATGTAGGTATAGGAACTACCACCCCAATAACAGCGCTTGATGTTAACGAAGGTCAAATTCACCAGTTATATACAACTACTATAGCAGATTACACAGGAAGTCAGGTACGCTTACGTGGATCTTCAACAACAACGTATTATCCGAGCATCTCTTTCTATTATGATGGTACAAGCACAGGTAATCAATGGTATGGCACTTCAGCTGCACAGGGATTCTTAGCATACAGCTATACCGGTAGTGGTTACGTACCGGTTAATGCATCTGCATTTAACGTTAACAGCGATATAACTTTAAAGAAAGATATCACGCATGTTCAGGAAGCTGATCTTGAAGGTTATTTAAAACAGATAAGAGATATTGAGAGCATCACCTATCGTTATAAAGATGAATATACCAGTGAAGCAGAAGCTGCAGGTGGTAAAGTACGCGTTAACCCACACGTTGGTTTCAGTGCTCAATCATTACCTCCAACAATGATTGCTATGATGCCAACTTCAGGTAAAGTAAATGCCGAAATGAAATTAGGCTATAACCTGAGTGATATGGCTGGATTAACATTAATTGGTATTAAAGCTCTTGATGTTAAAACACAAGCTATTGAAAAGATGGTAAGTGAAAAAGATCAGCGCATTACTGCATTAGAAAACGAAAATGCTGATTTAAAGCTGCAGATGATGAATATGAACGACTGTATTCAAAGCCTGTGTAATGCACAGAATGAAAAAACAGGTGTTACCAATACCAATGCTGATATGTTATTCCAGAATCAGCCAAATCCTTTCAATCAAACAACTGTTATTCGCTATGCCTTAAGTAAAGATATTGCCAATGGCTTTATCACTATTCGTGATTTGAATGGAAACCTTGTTAAACAAATTCCGGTTTCAAAATCTGGTAAAGGTCAGGTTACTATTAATGCCAATGAACTGGCACAGGGAACTTATACTTATACACTTGAAATTTCAGGCGAAAGTATAGATACCAAGTTAATGGTGGTTACCAAATAAAAAGATCACTGATAAGTTATTCCGATTATTCAACAGCCCTGTTTTTATTGCAAAAACAGGGCTGTTACTTTTAGTTTACTTTAATAAAGTTCTTTATAACTCGTTTATGATTTTCGTTATAAATCGAAAGACTGTAAAAACCTTGCGATAAATTTGATACCGGAATTATTAAATTCTTTTGATCGTCCAAAGGATACTTTTGATTGAAAATAACCTGACCAACAATATTGCAAATGCTGATAGTAACTATTTCAGTTCCGGCACTTCTTTTTATCAGTTTGATTTGATCACTAACAGGATTAGGATAAATTAAATAATCACTGTTTTTAGCATTTATTTCTGCAACTGTAACTCCCGTGCAACTCGATACTTCAAGGATTTGGACAGCCGAAGCCGAACAACCAAATGCATTGGTATATATATAACCTGTTGTATGATTTCCAATTCCGGCTACAGCCGGTGAAAACTCATTATTATATATTCCACTGCCAAAATAAATGCCTCCTGAAGGCGAACCACCCGATAATGCAATTTGCGGATCATAATAACAAAAAGAGGAAGGAAATTGTGATAAGGTAACTACTGGCTCAGGATTTACAGTAAGTGCTGCAATATTTGAATAGGTGCAGCCATTTATCAAACATCTGAATTGATGCCCGTTCATATTAAGTGCTGCATCAATTAGCAATGTATCTGAATTAACACCTGAATATGGAGAAATATCAGCTAGCGGAAACCAACCACCTCCTGAATTGATCTGCCATTGATAAAAAGCTGTACCAGCAGCAGCTACGGCAAAAAATGCTCCATTGCCATCACACACCGAACTATTAACTGGCTGCAATGTTATGGTGGCTTGAGTTGTTATTACATTAAGAGTCATTTCGGCCGAGGTGCTGTTATAGGGCATACATACTCCATTTATTACACATCTGTAAGTATATCCCTGGTTAGCCGGACTTATGTTGCTTATTGTTAGTACAGCAGAATCCGCGCCTGAGTAGTTTCCGCCATTGCTGATCGGCAGGTATCCTGTACCCGTATTTTCTTCCCATTGAAAGGTAATGCCTTCACCAGGAACATTTACACCAAATGTTGCAACACCACCATTACATGTATTGACACTTGATGGCACTGCATTAGTATATGGAGTTCCGTTTATTGTTAAAATAACCGTATTGGTAAATGCGCAGGAGTTGCCAATTTTACAGCGGTATTGCAAACCACTTAAACTTGCTGAGGGATTTGTAATGGTTAAAGCTGATGTATTTACACCTGAGTAAGGTGCAAATGAAGGTACATCGGTAAAAAATCCTGAGTCATCAGCATACTGCCACCTGTAACTCACCCCCGGACCCATTGCCAAACAATTAAAAACGGCTATATCAGTTTCACAGATCGTATCATTAACTGGTTGCTGAATTACCACCGGGGCAGGTGTGCTCACATTCAACTGTGCTGCATTCGAAACTGATGGCGGAGCACATGAATTGGAAACAACACACCGAAACTGATAGCCATTCATTAATGCAGTTGCACCATTAATCAGCATTAAAGGATCATTGACATTTTGAAAGATTGCATTGTTACTTAGATTAGTCCATCCTGAACCAGTGTTCATTTGCCACTGAAAAGCCAGGTTAGTACCTGTTGCACCTACATAGAAGCCTGAATTACTTCCATCACAGGTACTTTGATTGGCTGGTTGTAAAGTAATTAAAGGCGGTTTATTTATTATGATATCGCTGCCGTTATCTTCTACTACCACATATGGATCGGTTGCAATTACACGTATACGGTAAAAGTTACTTTCCTTAACAGATAAAGGAATGGTTACTGTAATCGGTGATGGTGCTATGGCAGTTATGCTGTCAAGTCGTAATGGGTTATTGATAAAATATCCTGAGGAATCGCTTAGTTGAACAATGAACCTGTTGCCAGGATTAAACGATAGGGTGCTTGAAAAGCTAACTGTTAAAGATTGGCCAACACAATATGGACCAGGAGGAACCGGTTGTGTTTTAATTACCGGTAGAAAATTTCTTTTCCAGATTCCGAATCCGGTAGTACCACCAAAAATAGTGTTACCATCAAAATTTAAGGTCCTCCACTCACTTACAATTGTATTATCAAAACCTTCATTCCAGAAATGCCAAGATTCACCAACATCATCCGATATGCTTACACCCTGTGATGTTGCTGCAAAGATGGTATTGCCGCTGAATAGATAATCATAGCCAGTAAGGTAAGAACCTAAAATTGGTTTCCATAATGAATCTGTTTCAAATCGTCTGTACTGTCCTGCAAAACCTCTGAGCATGAGGAAATCACCTGCTTTAAAAAACTCATTAATACTTGTAAGTCCGGTGAGACCATCATTATAGCTATGCCATGAATTGCCACAATCTGAAGATTCATAAATGCCCTTTCCATTAATCATCGCATAAATGTTTAACCCACGGGCTTCGATACGCCATGCCTGAGGATTAGCCGGCAACCCTGAAGAGGAGTTTATCCAAGTTAATCCATTATCATCACTTTTATAAACACCATTGTCCGTTGCTAAAACCAATAAATTTCCGCAGGTTATCATATTCCAGGTACCATATGGAACTGCTGCTACTGTGCTCCATGTGGTGCCATTTGAAGATGTAATTAATCCGCCAAGCGAACTCCCTCCCCAATATATACCATCAATTTTTTTAATCCAGCTGATGTAAGAATTATAGCCAATGTTAGTTGATTGCCATGTTTGTCCATAATCATTGGAATACATTAAACCAAGGTAACTGCCATTGCAGGCCAGCATAAAATTTCCCTCTGAATAAACTGATCTTATCATAGCCTGGTTAATGCCATTCACCTTTAATGTCCATGTTCCTCCACTGGTCTGATTATGCCATACACCATCCCATGATGCAATAAAGATATCTGTACCCATTACTTCAATAGAAAAAGCACCCTCATAATTCGGCAATCCTGTTCCGAATGAATTCCAGGTAGTTCCTGTAATAGTTTCTTTATAAACACCTCCATTCAGCATACCAACATATACGTTGTTGCCGTCAATATATATATCCCATACATTGGGTTGACTGGGTAAATTACCCGATTGAGGCCACCAAAGGTTGCCACCGTCTGTTGTCATATAAAGGTAATTGCCAGTACCGCAATATCCCGTATCGCCTTTCATAGCAATACAAGTTACATTGTAACTAAATGCAATATTGCCGGCTCTTAACGTCCACGATATACCATTATTATTACTTACATAAACTGAAGCATTACTTCCACATAACCATAGGTTATTGCCATCAGAATATAAATCATTAATTGTTGAAGTTGTGAAGCCTGTGGAACTCCATGTTGTACCATTATTGGATGTATAAAAAACTTCCTCGTAACCTGCGATATTATAAACTGCAGCAAATAATATAGAGTTGTGCACCACCAGCCTGCGTACAAAACTATAACCAGGCAAATTACCATTAACAATTGTCCATGTGTTACCGTTATTGGTAGACATATAAACATTTGAATCAGAACACGTAAAAAGATTACCACCTAAAGAAGCAAAAGAGCTGGCATAAGGTTTGGCAATACCGGCACTAACATTGGTCCAGGTGTTGCCATTATTATTGGTACGGTAAATTCCGTCATAAATCTGGCTGAAATTATTTGATGAATATAAATAACCGTTGTGCTTACCAAGCACTGTGGTAATATGTCCATAAGGACCGGGAAGTTGCTGCCACTGCCCATTTGAATTAAAGCAAAAACTGCAAAGCAACATTAACGGTAAAACAGTTTTGGGTATTAAGTTTATTTTCATTGCAAATGGTTTTTATCAAGTTAAATGTACATGATAAACTTAAACGTACAACTGAACGCTCAATGAAATTACTTTTAAAATAAAAGGCCGGATTGAATCCGGCCTTTTATTTTAGATACTTAATTATTGTTTTAACTTTCTTCTTTCTTCTTCTTCTTAGCAGGAGGCGTTGAAGTTGGCTTGGTGATAATTGCTTTCAATGAGTTGCTCTCCTTATCCAATGACAAATCTATCGAGTCTCCTTCAGTTAATTCACTTTTGATAATTTCTTCAGCCAGCAAATCCTCAACATATTTTTGAATAGCGCGCTTTAACGGGCGTGCTCCAAAATTCTGATCATATCCTTTTTCAGATAAAAACTCTTTTGCATCATCACGTAGGGTAAGTTTAAAGCCAAGTTCATTAACCCTCTTGTAGAGTCCTTCAAGCTCGATATCAATAATCTTGTAGATATTTTCTTTGCTAAGGCTATTGAAAATAATCACATCATCAATTCGGTTTAAAAACTCAGGAGCAAATGCTTTCTTCAAGGCACTTTCTATAACACCTTTTGCATGTTCTTCCGTTTGATTCACCTTTACTGAAGTACTGTATCCAACACCGGCACCAAAATCTTTTAATTGGCGCGAGCCTATATTAGATGTCATGATAATAATGGTGTTCTTAAAATCTATTTTCCTTCCTAAGCTATCTGTTAATTGCCCGTCATCAAGCATTTGCAACAACAAATTGAAAACATCTGGGTGTGCTTTCTCAATTTCATCAAGCAATACTACAGCATAAGGTTTACGTCTTACTTTTTCTGTCAGCTGTCCACCCTCTTCATAACCTACATATCCGGGAGGCGCTCCAATCAATCGACTTACAGCAAATTTTTCCATGTATTCACTCATATCTATGCGTATAAGTGCATCATCGGAATCGAAGAGGTAGCGGGCAAGAACTTTGGCTAATTCAGTTTTTCCTACTCCGGTTGGGCCAAGGAAAATAAACGAACCAATTGGCTTATTAGGATCTTTCAAACCAGCACGATTACGCTGAATCGCTTTAACCACCTTCTTAATTGCTTCATCCTGTCCTATAACTTTGCCTTGCAATTCTTCAGGCATTTTAACCAATCGCGCAGTTTCTGCCTGTGCAATCCGGGTAACCGGTATTCCACTCATCATAGCCACAACATCAGCTACGTGCTCTTCAGTAACTGTAAATCGCATATTCTTAGTTTCCTCTTCCCAGGCACGCTTGGCACTTTCCAATTGATCAATTAATTGTTTCTCACTATCGCGAAGACGCGCTGCCTCTTCATATTTCTGACTTCGTACAACTTTATTCTTCTCGGATTTTACATCCTGAATTTTTGCTTCCAGTTCAATTATATTATCAGGAACGTGAATATTCTTTAAATGCACACGCGATCCGGTTTCATCCAAAGCATCTATGGCTTTATCTGGGAGGAAACGATCAGTAATATATCGTGCAGTTAATTTTACACATGCTTTTATTGCATCTGCCGTATAGGTTACATGGTGATGTTCTTCATAGCGGTCCTTAATATTATTCAGTATCTCAACAGTTTCGTCCATTGAGGTCGGATCAACAATCACCTTTTGAAAACGCCTGTCCAAAGCACCATCTTTTTCTATATACTGACGATACTCATCCAATGTTGTAGCACCAATACATTGTATTTCACCTCTTGCCAGTGCAGGCTTAAACATATTTGAAGCATCAAGTGATCCCGATGCACCGCCAGCTCCGATTATAGTATGAATTTCATCAATAAATAAAATTACATCGGGCGATTTTTCCAGTTCATTCATTACTGCTTTCATACGCTCTTCAAACTGGCCACGATATTTAGTTCCGGCAACAAGTGATGCAAGATCGAGTGTTACAATCCGCTTGTTAAATAAAACCCGGGAAACTTTTCTTTGTATAATCCGCAAAGCAAGACCTTCTGCAATGGCAGATTTACCTACTCCTGGTTCTCCAATCAGAATCGGATTATTTTTCTTTCTGCGGGACAGAATTTGTGATACGCGCTCAATTTCTTTTTCACGTCCTACAATCGGATCCAGTTTGCCTTCTTCAGCAGCTTTAGTCAAGTCGCGTCCGAAATTATCAAGCACCGGTGTTTTTGATTTGGTATCACCAGGCTTTTTGGGTTGGTTGTATCCTGGTCCGTCATCATCCTTGGCATAAGGATCGTCTTCACCTGAGGGAGATGCTTCAGATCTGAAATTAGATTTAAACTGATCCATTTCCTCACGCACCAAGTCATAGCTTACTCCAAACTGATTCAAAATTTGGGTTGCAATGTTATCCTCATCTTTTAATATGGAAAGCAGCAAATGTTCTGTACCAATAACATCGCTTTTAAATATTTTGGCTTCGAGATAAGTTATCTTTAAAGCTTTTTCAGCCTGCTTGGTTAATGGTATATTATTAAGATTAGATACATTGCCTGAACTGCCTTTAACTGAATTTTCAACTGTTCTTCGCAGTTCTATCAGGTTAATGTTCATCGATTTCAGAAACTTTATAGCCATGCCTTCGCCCTCACGAATAAGGCCAAGCAACAAGTGCTCTGTGCCAATGTAATCATGTCCTAATCGTAAAGCTTCTTCGCGACTATAAGTAATCACGTCTTTTACTCTTGGTGAAAATTTTGCTTCCATGAATTGTGATTATTAGAATGTTATTTACTTATCTATAAGACCATTATCCTGGTCTATTATTTTATTTTAACTTAAATATTACGTGAAAAATACCAAACCGGATTTCTAATTTCTTTTTCCACTACGCTGCTAACTTAAAGTATTCTTTCGCATTCAGGCAACTTTCTATTTTACATTTCCTGAAACTTATTAATAAACCATTGTCAGTTTCGCATTCGAGAGGCTGTTATCTAACCCTATGCCAAAGGCAAATTTATTAATAATGTTGATGAAAATGGAGTTAAGATGCATACAAAACACTTGTTAATAAAGGGGGAACAAGCCAACCAGATGTGTATCACGTTCTATGACAAAAATACTTAAAATAATTGCATTTTAAAAGATGTTTAAAATTAATGTTGGCACTTTTGTCATTTTTCTGATGGCAATTAATTATGTAAACATAATGACACTGATTCTTCAGACCCCCTTCCTACAACTTAAAATTAACAGGCGAATTATCATTAAATAAAAGTTCAAATAAAGAAACTATACTAACAAATATATACCCCCTACATCCTTAATAACAATTAGCTTTTATTATATTTAGACTATATGCATTGTGGATAATACTTTACCATAGTTCACTAAAATAAACAATCCTTTTTATTAGAAAGTTTCAAAATAGACAATAAAAAAGGCTGCTCTTATTGAGCAGCCTTTACAATTTATTTATAAAATATTATTTGTCAACTACCAGTTTCTGAACAGATGTACTTCCATTCAAATAAACCTGAACAGAATAGATTCCTTTAGCAAGTTGGCTTAAATTAATGTCAAATTTATTTTCACCTTCTGTAAGATTGTATTGTAAATGCATTGCATTTCTTCCAAGTAAATCAATAACATTAACTTCAGAGGTTTGATCTTGGTCACTCATTAAAGTCAAAGTAACCTCATTTTTAGCAGGATTAGGAAAGAAGCTAATGTCACCAGGTTTTTCATTAACAGCAAGGTTTTCCATTTCTCTGAAATTAGTTGCGCTGGTGTTTATCAATAAATGATAACATTGAGTTGAACTGAATGCCCCGCTATATCCATAAACCTGAATAAAATAATTGGAACCCGTAGTATAATTATTCTTAATAATTGTTTCTGCACTTGTGCCGCCTAACTGCGATACTCCAATTTGGTTACCATTTGAATTATAAAGTTTTATGTCATAATCTGCAGGTAAGCCATCAAGTGTCACCTTTATCTTTGGTGCCGATGTGGTTGTTGTAAATTTAAACCAGTCTTTATCTGATGAAGTACTTAACAGGGCATAGATATCGGTATTAATTGCAATTGTCTTTGCATTGGCTCGAGAGTTATTGCTTTCATATGGATCAGTTCCGGTGCAGCCTCCTGAAACTGGTAAAGTGGTGAAAGTTGAAATTGAAGAATACGAACTATTTACTCCGCCACAAACAGCCTGAACCTGGTAA
>JBGARN010000193.1:0-2727 GCA_044230205.1 Bacteroidia bacterium | reverse complement strand
TTTACTGGGCAAGAATTGATAAAATTTATTTTGCCTGCAACCGTTATGATGCTGCAGCTATAGGTTTCGATGATAATGAAATTTATAAAGAATTGAATTTAGAACTTCACCAACGTAAAATTCCGGTAGAGCAAATAATGCATGATGATGCACACACGGTGTTTGAAGAATGGATGAAAAAAGAAGACAAAAAAATATATTGACAGGTTTGATTTTCATAATACAGTACTAAAACTTATATATTAGAACATGCAAGAGAAAGATTTATTTGATATCCTGTTTTACCTGGCGGCACCATTAATGTTGCTTGCATCAACATACATATTAATAACAAAATTTTTTGACCGTGATTACCGCCTGCAATTGTTTGAGCTCAAGCGAAATTCACAACAGCACATCATACCCTTGCGGCTCCAGGCTTATGAACGCATTGTACTATTTCTGGAAAGAATTCAAATCAATAACCTGGTATTGCGTGTAAGAGAAGATGACATGAATGTAAAACAGTTTCAACTTGCATTACTGCAAACTATCAGGGCTGAATTGGATCATAATATAACTCAGCAGATATACATTGCCGGCACTACCTGGAACCAGATTAAAATCACCAAAGAAGAAACCATACGTATAATTAATTTTACTGCAGATACTCTTTCGCCAAATGCACCGGCTACTGATCTTGCAAAAGCGCTTTTTGAATACATCATTAATAATGATTTTATAAGCACTCAACTTGCCATTGACACAGTGAAGAATGAAGCGCGCCAGTTATTCTGAAATTAATTTAATGTTGTTGGTCAATTAAGCATTGAAACAATAGTGTATTCAATCCTGTTGTTTTCTTCGTGCTCTTCTTCTATACACAATATGCCATTAACACAGTGATTAATGAGTTTGGTTTCTCCATAACCTTTTGCAGTGATGCGCGCAGGTGAAATACCTTTTTGAATCAGGTAGTTTCTGCAAAAATCAGCGCGTTGCTGAGTAACTTCATAATTTTCTTTATCTCCACCTCTTGAGTCTGTATAAGAGCCGATTTCAATTACTAATTGCGGATTTTTTGTTAATAGCACAAATAAGTCATCTAAGCCCTTACCACTACCTTTTTTAAGTTTAGTCCCTTTCTTTTCAAATTGGACTCTCTTTAATGGTTTGGAAATATTCAGCACAATTGATTCTAATGCCGTTGGAGCATCAATGCGTTCGGATGCTTTTTTCCCAACAGTTGTAATATCATAGGTTTCGGCAAAATGGGTGTTATCATAAAAACGGAAATGATAATTTTTATCCAGCTCCAGCCTGAATTCAAAGTTGCCATTTATGTCAGCTTTTATAGTGGTATCAAGCCCCTTGTCATCAGTAATTTCAATCAAAGCATTTGGAATTGGTATTAATTTCGGAAAGCCAGTAATCAGGCCTGATATTGATAAGCGCGGAGGTAGTTTTACAAAACTGTAAATACGATCATTCTTACTGTTGCGGTTGCTTGTAAAAAATCCTGTTTTTCCCTTGTCATTGGTAATATAACCAAAATCATCAGCTGTTGAGTTTACCGGTGCTCCAAGATTTACTGCAACCTGCCATTTATCGTCTATGTAATCAGATTGAAAAATATCAAGCCCTCCTACACCACCCCTGCCATCAGATGCAAAGTACAGTGTAGTGTCGCCAACGATAAAAGGAAAAGCTTCATTGGCAGGTGTGTTAACACCAGGACCAAGATTTTCAGGTGATGACCACCTTCCGTTTATATATCTTACTTTATAAATATCTGAGCCACCATAACCCCAGGGCATATCTGAAACAAAAAACATGGTGCTGCCATCTTTAGAAAGTGCCGGATGCCCTACTGAATAATTATCGCTGTTAAAAGACAATTCGCCAACAGTGTTCCATTCATTCTTCTCCAGCACTCCTTTGTATGTTTTTAAAACATTAATGTCCTTTGCATTCTTGGTAAGTTTTCCGCGTTCTAAACTGTTACGAGTAAAGTATATGGTGGTATAGTCACTGTTAAATACACAGGGGCCTTCATTATAAGGAGAATTAACTGTACCTCTAAGTGGTTCGGCATCCATCCACTTTCCATTTTCTGTTTTTTGAGAATAGTATAAATCAAAGCATCTTCCACCAGTCCATTTTGATTTGTTGTTTCTATAAACATCATTATACCTGTCGCTAACAAAAACAATTCCTGATTTATAAAATGCCGGGCTAAAAGAATTATAGTTAACCAGGTTAAAACTCAAATCGTTTAAAATATATAAATCAGAATCGCGATAAAACAAAGCGATCGAATCACAAGCAAGCATCAATGAAACTGCCTGTGGCTCTGGTTTATTACTTCCTTTAATGAAATTATCAAGCCATTCTTTTGCTGCTGAATAATTACCTCCCTTCATCAATGCCTGTGCATAATAAAATCGGTAAATGTTGGGACAATCTTTTTGCTTAACCAGTTTAGCATATAATACGGTGGCTTTTTTATAATCTCCGGTAAGCCTGTAACAATCTGCCAGTTTATACTGAACATCAGCATATTTACTTTTTTCAAAAATTTTTTCATATTTCTTAATAGCCTCAGCATATGAAAATTCCTCATAAAAAGCATTTCCGTTTCTGTAGCGGATTGAGGCACATGAAGAAACTATTACAAATAGCATTACACTAAGTATCAATTTAGCTATTTCATAATTTAACAATTTTTTCATCGGCATTTTTCCAAAA
>JBGARN010000074.1:0-22269 GCA_044230205.1 Bacteroidia bacterium | reverse complement strand
CATCCCAGGCATCAAATTGATTGGTGGTTCTATGTATACGGTGGCCATGCCTGTTAAAAATCTGCACTTCGAATGATTTAAAATTTATTCCGCTTAGGGTAAAGTAATCATTGATGCCATTTCCATTGGGAGAGAATGAATTAGGTATATAGAATGCATATTCATCTTTAATATGCAAGTCATAGGTAATGGTATCCGTGCAGCCATCATCGTTTGTTACTGCAAATACAATTTTATAAGTGCCGGTGTCTTTATAGGAATGTACCGGATTTTGAATGTTTGAAGAATTTCCATCTCCAAATTCCCAATACCAAATTGAATTATTACCGGTACTCTTATCAAAGAAATAAATATTTGGAGTATATAAGGTTGGTAATTTAGGTTCGAATGTGAAAATAGCAGTTGGCTTTTCGTATACCGTAATAATAGAATTTTGAGTAAGCATGCCAACACAACCTTGTGGAGTAGTAACCGTTAGTGTTACATCAAATACTCCAAAGTTTTTGAAAGTATATTTTGGATTCTGTAAAGTTGAGGTGTTTCCAGTTCCAAACTGCCAATGGTAACTTGAACCCGGAACAGTTATTGAGCTATCCGTAAAAGTTACCAGCAATGGCTGACAGCCATGATCAGGGTCATAACTAAAATGAACCTCAGGCGATTCAATTACTGTTAAGCTCACCAATCCTGTTTTATCGGGAACTGTGCAGCCATCACTAACTGTTATCGTATAGGTAGTATCAGATTGTGGAGAAGCCGTAAATGAAGGTGTGATTACTGCACCATTATTCCAGTTGTATTGATAAATGCCGGTGCCACCAGTTGCCGTAACACTTATAGTGAGTGAATTTCCTTTACACAAATCCTGTGATGGAGTTAAGCTGCTTAATGATAATGGCGGAAGTACATTAACCTGGTAATTGGCGTCAACAGTACATCCGTTTGCATCGGTTACGGTTACTGAATATGCGGTAGATGCAGAAGGGTTAACCAATACAGAGTCATTGGTATTTCCGGTATTCCATAAATAAGTATATGGAGAAATTCCTCCGCTTGCAGCAATGGTTAAGGTAGTATCTCTGCCTGAACATATAGTTACATTTCCTGAGCTGCTTAATACAATTGCTGACGGCTGGGTAATAAGCGTTGTAGTGGTTGAGGTGCATCCTATATTGTCGGTAACGGTTACCGTATAGGTTGCAGCTGTCCCATTACTCATTGTTGCAGATGTTGTACCGTTGGACCACTGGTAACTTAATGGTGCCACACCACCACTGATTACCTGGACAGTTGCTTGTCCGTTATTGCCATTGAAACAACTTACCGGTGTATTACCGGTAATAGTTAAAACAATAGGTTGCGAAACGGTTACCTGTATCGTTTTGCTTACAGAGGGTGATCCGCATCCATCAGTTAAAACAATTTGCAGCGAGGTATCCTGCGTTGGAGTTATATTAACGGTATTTCCCGTAGCAGCGCCATTATTCCAGGAAAGGTTGTAATTTCCATCACCGCCATTGGCAATAGCGTTAAGCGTTACTGTTTGACCAAAGCAGATACTGGTATCATTGGAAACAGTAAGGCTGAGAGGTGGCCGGAGTATAATATTACCTGTTTGAGTAACAGTACAGTTATGGGCATCAGTAACAGTTACTGTATAGGTGGAAGTAGCAGCAGGATTGCTGGTCATTACTGCATTGGTTTGCCCGTTACTCCAGAGATAGGTGTAAGGTGAAGTTCCTCCAAGGGCACTAATGGTGATCATGCCACTGTTGCTTACACAAATGGTGTCATCGCTAATACTATTAGGCACCAACTGACTTGGCTGACTGATTAAAACTGTTAGTGTTGCCGTGCATCCGGCTCCATCAGTTACTGTAACAGTGTATGTGCCGGCTGCCAGAACATTGGCTGTTGCCGTTGTGTTACCCTGCGACCATAAATAGGAGGCTGAGCCAGTACAACCATTGCAGCTAACTGCAGCATTACCATCATTGCCACCAAAACAATTCACATCTGAAGTTGACGTAACATTTAATGCCGGGGCTGTGGAGGCTGCTATTGTTGTACTAACTGAATAGGTACAACCTTTTAAATCGGTTACAGTTACAGTATAAACTCCTGCGGTAAGGTTATTTACTGTACTGGCTGTATTTCCATTATTCCAGATGTAAGTATAACCTGGTGTTCCACCACTGGCAATTACTGATGCACTTCCGTTAGCACTGTTGCAACTGGTAGGAGAAGGATTGCAAACAGCACTTACTGAGGTTAATGGCTGAGTAATACCCACGGTAGAGGTGGAAGTGCAGCCACCTGTATTATCAGTAGCGGTAACTGTATAAGTACCCGCAGATAAGTTGTTAACGTTAGCTGTTGTGGCGCCAGTGCTCCATAAATAAGAATAACTCCCTGAGCCATTGCTTGCTGTTGCATTTGCACTTCCGTCATTACCTCCAAGGCAACTTACCTGTTGTATCACATTTATGGCACTGGTAATACTGCTTGTTGTTGGAACAGTTAAGCTTTGTGTTACCGTGCATCCTGCAGCATCTGTAACAGTTACCGTATAGTTACCCGCAAGCAGGTTATTGGCTGCTGCCGAAGTTGTTCCATTTGACCAAAGATAGCTGTAGGTGCCTGTGCCCCCGCTTACTGCTATACTGGCTGATCCTGTTGGAGTTCCGCAGGAAGCACCGGTGATATTAGGTATGATATTGAAGGCGTTAGGAGCGGTGATAGTTAAAGTTAGTGGTGTAGGGCAGGCATTTCCTGAAGGTGTAACTGTTACTGTATAGGTTCCGGCAGCAAGGCCGGTTGCAGTAGTTGTGGTTTGACCATTCGACCAAAGATAGGTGTATGGCGGAGTACCTCCGGCAGTAATATTCACTGTAGCCGTTCCGTTTGCACCACCCGGGCAAGTAACATTGGTATGTACCTGGTTAAGGATGATGGGGTTTACCACAAATCCAAAACTAGCCGGAAACTGGATTACGTTATTGCACAAGTCAAGCACAGTATCAACAACATTCAGATTGTACGCACCGGCAAGGCTGATAACAGGGGAAAAGTGAATAACATAAGTTTTACCATACGTGGCACCTGTAAGGCAGGAAATACCATATATATTGTTAACGGTTAACCCTAAAGGACCTGTTATTTGAAAATCAGAAGCCTGAACTGAACTGCATTGAACATTTTCTGTAAAAGTAACTAACAGCGAATCGCTGTTGCAAGGCACAGGTGAAGTAACTGTTGAAATTGCAGGAGGAATATTATCAAATATTACAGCTGTTGAAGCACCAAAGTCAATTGTATATCCGTTTGTAGATACCGTAAACTGGCTGACATTTATTACATAGGTTTCACCGGCATTAACAGGTATAGTTGGAGAATTCTGAGGTCCAGGCAAACCATTTGGTCCGGTTACACCTGGATTACCGGCATAATTACAACTAACCTCAAGGCTTGGATTACTTGCTATCTGCGAACAAGTTGCTGTTGTTAAATTATATACAGCCCAATCATAATCATCGGTCAATACATTGGGAGTAATACTGAAATTCAGTGTTCCGCCTACCTGAACAGTAAATGTGTACCATACATCATTTTTTTCACCGCTTTGCAGGCATGAAATCATCTGGTTGATTTCATTTGGAATATTACCTGTTCCACTGTATGCATTGTTTTCAGAATATGTTGTTTGGCAAATAGGTATGGCACCCGGGCAATCCTGAACGGTGGGTATCTGCGCGAAAACTGCTTGGGGAGCTATAAGAATTACAAGTAGCGCAAACTGTAAAAACTTTAACATTAGCGGAGTGTTTTCTATGTCGGGTAAAGTTAATAAATATAATTGAAATTTATGCCATGCTATAGCGATATATAGTACAAGTAAGATGTGTTAAATACCTGATAAATTTAAAAACTCTCTTAGTATTGCAACTTGACCGGGCTACTTCCGGTTAATAAATTGGTCTTTCAAATTATTTACCACCGTTTTTAAGTCATCAGCTGACGGTAAAAGTGATGCGATTTTAATACCGGTTGATTGCATAAAAATCAAAATTAATAAGAGGGATGAGGCTGTGAATGAAAGTGTGGATGTGATTCCTGCCCCAATAGTTGCAAGCATGGGTATAAATACAAAGCCAAAGGCAAATGTTACTGCCAATCCGCTTGCACTTGCATAAAGGTTGATGCTGTTTTTTGAGATACCTGAAAAATAATGGGCAATTACAGTAGTAAAACCCATTAAGATTAGTCCGGGACTAAGAATAAGTAGCAACATCCTTATTTGTGAAAATTCATTTCCAAAAACCCATTCATATATTGAAGTTGGAAAAATCAACAATGGTATTATCAGCATCAAGGTTCCTGCCAGGGCCAGCTTCGAATAAGAAACAGTAATAGAAATTCTTTGTTTTTCATCAGTGGCATTAACAACTTTAGGATACTGAATATTGGTAAGGCTTTTGCTGAACATCCACACCGATTCACCTATTGCACTGGCTGTAGAGAAAACACCAACAGCTGCCGGACCCGCATAAATGTTAATGATAAAAAAGCTGAGACGGTAATTTAATAATTGAATTACGTTGGTTGATTGAATCACCAAACCGTATGTAAGAATCTTTTTAATAAGTGTGAAGTTTAATGAGTATTCATTCCCTTCTGATTTTTTTAACTGTAAAACCAGTATTGAACTGATCAAAAAGCCGGAAAGGAATGCTATGTATAATGCAATAATATAGTCAATTATAGTATTGTGTTTTAACCACACAATTGAAAAAACTATCCATCCAAAAACCAGTAATGAAGTAAAAAACGAAATGAAATTCTGCGTTCTCACTTTTTCAAAAGCCATAAGCAGGGTTAAGTTGGTTGCAATGAGTGACTGTATAACTGAAAGTATAAATACGTGCCATTCATAATTTTCAGGAATTTGATTCAAAAAATGAAGTATATAGGTGAGAAAGGCTGCTGATATTATTGCCCATACTGATGATGGAATAAGGAGATTTATTAAAGCAGTTTTTCTTGAAAAATAAATCATGGAATTGCCTCCCAATACCTGGTGCACCACCTGGCTGATGGTTATTGCCAGTAAAATAAGGCTGATATTACCTCGTGCTTCAGCCCCCAGATAGCGTGCAGTTATAATGATTACCAGAAAATTCAGCAAGGCCGTAATCACTCTTGAAAAAAAAACATAAAATAACTTGCCGCTCATTTCAGCTCTTTATATATGATCTGTAAATTTCATTAAGTTGTTTGCCTACAACATCTGAATTAAAACGCATACTCACTTTTTGCTTTAGCTTTTTGCTATCGTAATGTCGGGCGTTTTGTAACATGGTAATAATTGCGTTTTTTAATTGCAGGTTATTATCCGGTTCAATAAGAATTCCACATTCATTATCAACAAAATCATCAATACCACCACATTTGGTGCATATTAATGGTTTTCCGGCAAGCAAGGCTTCAGCGGCAATTACAGAAAACGTTTCGTAAAAACTATTGATTATAATACAATCAACCCTGTTAACAAAATCAAGCACATAGTCATTGGATTGCAAACCATGAAAAACTATTTCATCATCACTAAAACCTGAAGCTTGCGTAAGTTTAAATAGCTTATCGGCATCCTTTCCGCTTCCTATAATGTGATATTGAAATCCTTTTTGCCCATTGGCTTTTACTGATGCCAATGAATTAATCACACTGCTTATATTTTTTATCTCATCATCCAAATCAGCAACTGTAAGAAAAATCAACTCTTCGTTTTTTGAATTGATTTCAACCGGTTTCGATTCTACAATGTTAGGTACAACAATATAGTTTGCATTGAAACCATAGTTTAACATGCCTTTTTTCAGAGATTCCGAAACAGTTATGATTGCAACTGCTTTACCGGCACAATAGCGCAAAAGCTTTTTCACACTATAGCCTAGTTTTTCAAACTTGTAACTTACAAAGCCGTGCCAGTGCTCAGAAACAAGGTATGGAATTTTATACCGGTAGTGTAACAGCAAGGTTACCAGGCTTAAACCAAGCATTACATTTACCTGCATTAATTGCGGCTTACCATAGTTTTTACTGATATAACTATATCCATTAAAATGCGCCTTAATGAAACGTAAATAGCTGATCAGCCTGCTTGAAGATTGCTTATAAAAAAAATAAGTTTCGCTAAAGTTACCCTCTGTATTACTTTCTACTTCAACCAGGAAGTCGCCTGGTTTAACTGCAATTACATTTAAAACCGAAATGCAACAATAAAGCGAAGCTGCTTTAGCTTGTTTGCGAATGAAAATTCCCAATTGCGGATTATCCTCATTGGGATACCATCGGGTGATATATAAAATATGTTCAGGAGATGTCAATTACTGCAGTAATTTTACAACAAGTTTCATTTAACGTGGCTATATTACTTTAATTATAGTTTTGCAGTGTTACTATCGAGTCACAGAAATGCGAAACAGAAAAATACTTGTCATAGGATCAATTTTACTGGTAGCTTTATTTATTATTGCAATGATAATGAATAGTGTTAATGATTTAAAAAATCTAAACAGTAATACCCGGAATTTGCAACAATCATCACAAAAGGCAAATGAGCCGCAGTTTACCAAGGAAGGCACCCTTGCGTTTATTTCATCCTCAAATGAAGATACATTAGGTGTACTAGATATTGAAATTGCTGATGATGAAGCTCAAATATTGCAGGGATTGATGTACAGGAGCAGCATGAAGGAAAATCAAGGTATGCTGTTTATTTTTAATTATAGTTCCCCACAGAGTTTCTGGATGAAAAACACAATTATATCACTGGATATTATTTTTGTGGATGATAATTTTAACATTGTAACTATACATACTAATACTCGTCCTTATTCCGAAGCCCCAATTCCATCATTTAAGGATGCAAGGTATGTAGTTGAAGTTAATGCAGGATATTGTAGCAGGCATAATATAAAGGAGGGCGATCGTATTTATTCCTCAGCATTCGAAACGGTAAAAATCAGTGTTTAGGTGTTATAATTATTACCTTGCCCTTAATCTGTTAGCAACTCATTATAAACAGTTGGTATCTCCATCCTTCAACTTTTATACTTTTTCTAACTTTGAAAACTCAAAAGAAAAATAATGTCCAAAATTTACTCCTTCATTTTTATTGTTTTTTCCTCTTTTAGTGCTGCCCTTGCTCAAAATGCAGCAACCCCCAACCCCGGATTTGAAAACTGGACACAGGTTGGTAATCACTATGACCCCGATAACTGGAATACGCTTAACCCCAACACCAGCATTTTAGGTGTATTTACATGTACCCGTGCAAGTGGCGTTGATGTGCATAGCGGTAATTATGCAATTAAATTAACTACAAAAAGTGTATTTGGTATTACTGCCAATGGTATTGCATCTACAGCTACGTTGGTTACCACTCCACCGTATGGAGTTACAGGGGGCATACCGTATACCGGCCGTCCCGATAGTATTACAGGCTGGTTTAAATGCAACCCTGCATCTGCTTCCGATTCGGGTTTTGTTCAATTTGTGCTGCTTGATTCTAATAATGATACTGTAGGGTTTTGCCGTAATACATTCCCTAATGCAGCAGTAGGATCTTATACCAGGTTTGCTAAAGCAATAACTTATTTTTCATCCGCTACTCCTGCTTTGTCATATTGGATTTTAAGTTCAAGCGATGGAACCAATCCGGTTATTAATAGTAATCTGTTTATTGATGATATTGATCTGGTATTTAATTCCACAGCAATAAATGATTTAACCAATGCCGAAAATATTTATGTACAGAACACTGTAAGTGATGGCATTTTAAAAATAAACAATGAAAATAAGGAGAATTATAAGCTTCAGCTTTATGATGCAACTGGTCGTATCCATGCAGAGTTTGAGGTAGTAAGGGGCGAAAACAATTTTAATATTGAACAGTTAGTTCCCGGAATTTATTTTTACAGGTTGTATAATAACTCCAGCCTGTTTCTTTCAGGAAAAGTTGTTAATATCAGTTATTAATATGCTGTTTTAAAGCACAGTAAAAGCCTTATGCCGTATCGCCTGAAACATATCTTATTCAGTGCTTTTGCAATATTACTGGCCTGCAGCAGCGCTATTGCTCAAACTGGGGTATTAAAAGGAACGGTTACTGATGCAAATAAAAATCAACCTTTAACCGGGGCTTCTGTTTACTTGTTGCATAATAAAAATACAGGAAGTGTTTCTGATAATAATGGCAACTATGAATTAAAACTGGCAGAAGGGAAGCAAAAGCTGATTTGCTCGTTTATAGGGATGAAGCCTGATACGTTTGAAGTTCAGATAACGGCTGGCAATGTTATTGTTCACAATGTTGCAATGCATGAAAATGGAATGCAGATGGAAATGGTAGTTGTTTCGGCCAGCAAATATGAACAGCGTATAGAGGAAGTTACTGTTTCTATGCAATTAATTCAGCCACGATTAATTGAAAGCAAAAATACCGTTAATGTTAAAACCGTACTCGAACAATCACCCGGACTAACCATTTTGGATGAAGAGCCACAGATGAGAGGAGGTAGCGGTTTTAGCTTTGGAGTAGGCAGCCGGGTAGCAACATTAATTGATGGATTGCCCATTCTGACTGGTGATGCCGGACGTACGGACTGGAGTTTTATTCCAACTGAAAATATTGAACAGATAGAAATTGTTGAAGGCGCATCATCAGTATTATTTGGTTCATCGGCATTAAGTGGCACGATAAATTTCAGAACAAAGTTTCCTAAAGATTCAAGTTCAACTTATGTAAGAACCTATACAGGTTTTTACAGCACGCCTCAAAATGCTGATGCAAAATGGTGGGATGGCGCTGCAAATTTTTCGGGTATCAATGTTTCACATGCCAATAAAATGAAACAAACCGATTTGATTATTGGCGGGCAGTTTAATTACGATCATAATTATATAGGACCTTATATCCTGGATGGCAGCCTGCCAATTAAAGCTGATACGCTCACGAATTCTGATGTAGCTAACCGTTCAGGCAGGATGAATTTTAATTTCAGGTACAGGCCAAAGAAGACTGAAGGATTAAGCATGGGCATTAATGGAAATATTATGCTGGCTCATACTAACTTTTCATTAGTATGGGGTAATGATACTGACGGTATCTATCGGGCATTTCCGGGCACAATGACAATTACTGAAATGCAGGCCTTTTATCTTGATCCGTTCATTACTTATTTTTCAAATCCTAATTGCAGGCATACTTTTAAAGGGCGCTGGTATTCCACCAATAATGACAACAGTAATAATCAATCCAATAGTGCTGATGTATTTTTAAGTGAATACCAGTTTTACAAGGGATTTGAAAAACTCGACAACCTGAACTTAACAGGCGGTGTATTTATGAATCAAACCTTTTCGCATGCAAATCTTTATGCAGGAGGGGGCAAACCGGATAACAGGTTGCAAAATTTTGCAGGTTATGTTCAGCTTGACAAAAAGTTTTGGAATGTTCTGAATGTTTCTGCAGGATTTCGCGAAGAATATTTTAAAATAAATGATATGCAGGCTGTATGGGAACCTGTTTTTCGTGCCGGCCTAAATGTTAAGCTATCTAACAATACCAATATCCGCTATTCATACGGACAGGGCTATCGTTATCCAACGCTTGCTGAGCGATATATCGTAACCTCTACTGGTGGAATTTATATTTTTCCAAATCCTGAAATTCAACCTGAAACCAGCTGGAGCACAGAGCTTGGAGTAAAGCAGAATATTAAAATTGGTAACTTTAATTCTTATCTCGACTTTGTAGGGTTCTGGCAGGAATTTAATAATACGGTAGAATATGTTTACGCTATTTGGCAACCAGACAGTGCCGGTTTTAAATTCTGCAACACAGGTAATACTCGCGTTCGAGGCTATGAAATTTCATACACAGGTAATGGCAAACTGAACAGCAATTTCGGAATTAATATTCTTGCCGGATATACTTTTTTGTTGCCACAAACGCTAACACCTGATTATGTATTTGCTACGGATAATCCTGAGCCCGGAATTATTCCAACTGAACTGACTTATAAAAATACCAGCACCGATACCAGCAACAATATTCTTAAGTATCGTTTTCAGCACCAGGTAAAAGCTGATGTTGAAATTACTTACAAAAAACTATCATTTGGGGTTAGCAGTCGCTACTATTCATTTATGCAGAATATTGATAAAACTTTTTATGACCTCGATAAGCCATTTTTATTGCCAACCGGTATTACCCAATACCGCCAGGTGCATGATAATGGTTATATTGTATTTGATGCCCGTATCAGCTACCTGTTCGGCAAACGTTACAATGTAGCTGTAATTGGTAACAACCTTGCTAACCTGGAGTATACGCTGCGACCACTAAAAATTGAACCGCAGCGAACAATTATTTTTCAAATAAGCGCAAGATTTTAAATCAGGCAAAAGAATCAGGCGGAAAGAATAAATTAATGCCTTAAATTATTCTTTAACAGGAGGTGCGCTTGGTGGTAACGGGCCTTCATATTGCCGGCAAGGTACTGACCACGGACATGGTGAATGAAAATTAATTTGTATTCCACTCAGGTCTTTATCGGTTACTTCCAGCTGATAATCGCATTTACTGTATTCAGTTTTAAGGCAATTTACATCCCATGTTGATGTGGCATCATTTTCAGGAATAACTAATGATGCAGTTTTGCTTTTTTCAACTATGCAATAGCTGCCTTTTGCTAATTCAATTTTAAAATTACCAATAGAATCAGTTTTAAATGAACGGATAACTTTATTTTTTTTCGAATTCTCTTTGCCCGCTTTAACGAACAATTCCTTACCCGCCATCGGTTTTGGCCTGCCATATTCATCAAGTAGTTCTCTTGATGGCTCTGCACCACCGCAATACTGGCTGGTTGATGTAACGGTTCCGCTTATGGTGCAGCAACTATTTTTTTTCTGTGCATTAACTTGCTGATTGAAAATCAGGACGTAAATTATACTCGTTACAAATATTGTTTTCATCGCAGAATAATATAGGTTGCGAAAATTAGATAATATTGAAGAAAATTGAAAATAAAACATGAATGCCTATTATGTGCCATTGCACAAGTTATTTCTGCAGCATGCCAATAAAGCCAATGCCGATGCAATGAAAGCATATTTAAAAAATCAGTTTGAGTTTTTCGGAATAAAAACTGATGAACGAAGAGTTTATTGTAAAAATTTTCTGGACCAATATGATACGCCTGATTTAAAACAACTTGAAGAAGTTGTGATGGATTTATACAATCAGCCACAGCGCGAATTTCATTATTTTGCTATTGAACTGATGCTGAAACTGAAAAATCACTGGACTCTTAAAACATTGAAATTTTTTGAACAACTGATTATAAAAAATTCATGGTGGGATACCGTAGATTTAATAGCAGCACATTGTATTGCAAACCTGTATCTTAAGTTTAAAGATGAAACATTGGTCTATATTAACAAATGGAACGATTCTGAAAATAGGTGGCTGATCAGAACAAGTATTATCTTTCAAAACAATCTTAAATCAAAAACAGATTCACAGATTTTATTTACTAATATTAAGAAACATACCGGCAGCAATGAGTTTTTTATACAGAAAGCAATAGGGTGGGCATTACGACAGTATGCCCGTACTGATTCAAAAGCTGTTGTTAAATTTTGCAAAAACACCCAATTAAAACCGCTAAGTTATCGCGAAGCCATGAAACATCTTAATTAGTAAAATGTAATACAGTTAAAACTTAAGCGCAATCAAATTGTTATAAGTGGATTTAGCTGAAATCAAAAAGGAAAAAATGTCGAAAAAAGTTATTGTAATTGGAGCTGGGTTAGGCGGGTTGGCAACGGCTTTACGCTTGTCAAGTAAGGGATACCAGGTGGAGGTTATTGAAAAATATTACCAACCGGGAGGCCGGTTAAACCAATTGCAAAAAGATGGATTTACATTTGATGTTGGTCCTTCATTTTTCAGTATGAGTTATGAGTTTACTGAACTTTTTAAGTCATGCAACATTCCAAACCCGTTAACACTGCAAGAATTAAATCCGGTTTACTCGGTTTATTTTGAAGGAAGAGAAAAACCTTTCCTGATTTATAAGGATTTAAAAAAGCTGGCAGCGGAGTTTGAAGGATTGGAAAATAATTTTGAAGAAAAGATTACCCGATATTTAAATGTTGCAGGAAAATTATTTCACGATACTGAAGACATTGTTATTCGAAGAAATTTTAAAAACAAGCTTGATTATCTTTATCAGCTTACAAAGGTTCCTGTAAAGCATGCTCCCAAAATGTTTCGCAGCATGTGGTCGGAACTCGAAAAAACGTTCGACTCGCAGGAAGCAAAAGTTATCTTTTCATTAGTTGCATTTTTTCTTGGCGATACTCCTTTTAAAACTCCGGCAGTTTATTCATTGCTGAATTATACAGAGCTGATGCATGATGGCTATTGGAACGTAAAAGGTGGCATGTATGAAATAGTGGATCAAATAATGAAACTATTAAAGGAGCGTGGAGTGAAGTTTCATTTTAATACTGAAATAAATCGCGTAGATTACCAGGGCAGCAACGTTGTAAGTGTTACCGATAAGAGTGGTAATAAATACACTGCCGATATTTTTGTTTCTAACAGTGATGCTGCTTCATTCAGAGGAAAAATACTGAAACGCGAAAAATATAATGATGATAAGCTTGACGGGATGGACTGGACACTTGCACCTTTCACTATTTATCTTGGTATAAAAGGAAAATTGAAAAATCTTCATCATCATAATTATTTCTTAGGAAATAATTTTAATGAATATGCCGACACAATTTTTAAAACATCCGTTTCACCCAAAAAACCGTACTATTATGTAAATGTAAGTTCGCAGTCGAATGAGAACTGTGCGCCTTCGGGTTGTGAAAATCTGTTTATTCTTTGTCCTGTTCCCGATTTGCGTCAAAAGCCCGACTGGAGCGACACCGAAGAGTTGGCAAATAATATCATCAGCGATTTATCAAAACGGATAAACTATGATTTACATACCAATACATTAACCAAAACAATCTGGAATCCGGTGGAATGGCAAAATAATTTCAATCTGTATCGCGGCAGTGGCCTTGGTTTGGCGCATGGGTTAAATCAAATTGGCGGTTTGCGGCCTGCAAATAAAGATGAAAAGTTTAACAACCTCTATTATGTGGGAGCAAGCACAGTTCCCGGAACAGGATTGCCCATTGTTGTCATAGGATCGAGGTTGGTTGCGGAAAGAATAGAAAAGGAAAATTAATGTTGAGATTTGCAAAATGAAGGAATATAATGAAACATGTTTGGAGTTAAGCAAACTCATTACGGAGCGCTACAGCACTTCCTTTACTCGTGGCATAAAAACGCTTCACAAACGTTTTCACTTGCCCATTTTTGGTATTTATGGATTTGTGCGTTTGGCCGATGAAATAGTAGATACATTTCATGAATATGATAAAAGGACATTATTTGAGCGATTTAAAAAAGATACTGATTTAGCCCTCACCGAAAAGGTTTCAACCAATCCCGTTTTGCATGCGTTTCAGCTTGTAGTGCATCAATTTGAAATTGAGCGCGAGCTGATAGATGCTTTTTTATATAGCATGGAAATGGATTTAGAGGAACGTGTTTATGATGAGGCTTTTTATAACAAATATATTTTTGGAAGTGCTGAAGTGGTTGGATTAATGTGCTTACATGTTTTTGTTGAAGGCGATAAAGCGCTGTATAAAAAATTAGTGGCACCTGCACGTAAACTGGGAGCAGCATTTCAAAAAGTAAATTTTTTACGTGATATGAAATCAGATTATGTGGAACGTGGCCGTGTTTATTTTCCTGGTGTTGATTTCAGCAATTTTGATAATGAGGCAAAAAAGCAAATCGAGGAAGATATTGACAGGGATTTTCGGGCCGCATATCCGGGCATGATGGAATTACCGAAAGATGTGCAGCCGGGGGTTTATACTGCTTTTATTTATTACCGCGAACTTTTAAAAAAGATCCAAAAGGTGCCTGCATCAGAAGTAAAAAATATCCGCATACGTGTACCTGACTCTGAAAAATTGATGTTGCTTTTACGCACTTATTCTAAATATGGGATTAGTTAGTTCTTTTGTTAGCTATAATTTGTAATTCTTTTCTGTTAGTTGCTGGGGATTGCAGCAATGGCTTAAAGGTTTTAATTATGCTAAACTCAAACACTAAAATCTTATTTACATCTTTGTAAAAATAATTTTACAACTCATGTTAACCAACAACGATATTTTAAAAAAGCTTCGTGTTGCGCTTGAATTAAAGGATGAAGACATTATTCATATTCTGAGTCTTTCGGATTTTGAAATTACAAAAAGTGAATTGAGCGCACTTTTCAGAAAAGAAGATCATCCCAATTATCGACCATGTGGTGATCAGTTGCTGCGCAATTTTTTAAATGGATTGATTACTTATAAGCGCGGGCCAAAAAAGGGCTAACTTTTTGCGTTCAACAAATCAGAAGTTGGAATAGATTGTTTATTCGCCTTTCTTGTCGGCCAATCGAATATCATAGTCGCGTACTTCAATTAGCCGTTCTTTATAAAGAGCGCCAATAGCTTTTTTAAAAACCTTCTTACTCATTTGAAGTTGCGTATAAATTTCTGTGGGATCACTTTTATCTCCAAGGTTGAGAAAGCCCTTGTTCACTTTTATTTTTTCAAGTATGCGGTATTTTATTTCATCAATATGATCGTAACCTTGTTGCCGCAAGGCTAAATCAATTTTCCCGTCTTCTCTTATATTTTTAATGTAACCTCTTTTGATATCTCCCGGATGGAGTGGTTCAAAAATTTCATTATGATAAAGCAAGCCTTCATCAGCATCATTAATTAAGGCATTGTACCCCAAATCAGTTTTATTAATAATGCGTAATTCTACTTCATCACCCTGTTTATAGGTAGAATTAAAATTTTCATTTTCTGATGACTCTGCTTTCATAGATTATAAAATTTATGCTTTCATTTCTCCCCTCACTTTCAGAGAAGGGCAGGGGGTGAGGTTATTTAGCCATCTCCATTTCACCATACATCTTAGCGCGTTGTTCTTTAATTTTTTCATCGCTGATGTAATCATCAAAGGTCATTCGCTTATCAATTACTCCTGAAGGTGTAATTTCAATTATGCGATTGGCAACCGATTGTACAAAGGCATGATCGTGCGAAGTAAATAAGGCAACATGCTTCCAGTCAGTTAGCGCTTCGTTAAACGCAGTTATAGATTCCATATCCAGGTGGTTAGTTGGTTCATTAATCACCAGGCAGTTTGCATTATTCAGCATCATACGTGAAATCATGCAGCGGACTTTTTCACCCCCGGAAAGCACGTTTGATTTTTTCAAAGTTTCTTCACCGCTAAATAGCATTCGGCCTAAAAATCCACGTATATAGGTTTCATCTTTCTCGGCAGAGAACTGTCTCAACCAGTCGATAAGATTTTGATCATCAGTAAAGAAGTGCGAATAGTTAGCCGGCAAATACGAAGTAGTAATGGTAGTTCCCCATTTAAATGCTCCTTCAAAATTTTGGTCTTCACCCATCAGCACATCAAAGAAAGCGTTGATGGCTAGATGTTCTTTTGAAAGCACAGCCACCTTGTCACCTTTGTTTAGAATAAAACTGATGTCATTAAAAAACCTGAAACCATCAGGCGAAGTTTTTGAAAGATGCTCCACATTTAAAATCTGGTCGCCACATTCGCGTTCTGCTTTAAAAATTATACCGGGGTACTTGCGTGTTGAAGGCTTAATTTCATCAATCACTAACTTGTCTAATAATTTTTTACGACTGGTTGCCTGGCGCGATTTTGATGCATTAGCGCTGAAGCGCTCAATAAATTCCTGCAGTTCTTTTCGCTTGTCTTCCAGTTTTTTGTTTTGGTCGGAGCGCTGGCGCAATGCAAGCTGGCTGCTTTCATACCAAAACGTATAGTTACCGGTGTAAGGCTGAATTTTTCCAAAATCAATATCGGCAACATGGGTACACACTGCATCCAAAAAATGTCGGTCGTGACTCACCACAATAACAGTGTTTTGAAAATCTGCTAAAAAATTCTCGAGCCAGCTAATGGTTTCTACATCAAGGTCATTGGTAGGCTCATCAAGCAACAGAATATCAGGGTTGCCGAATAAAGCCTGGGCCAGCAACACACGAACCTTTTCTTTACCATTAATCTCATTCATCAGTTTGTTGTGCAGTTCTTCTTTTACACCCAAACCGCTTAATAAATTTGCAGCATTACTTTCCGCATTCCAGCCATCCATTTCAGCAAACTGGTGTTCAAGTTCTGCAGCACGGTTGCCATCGGCTTCATTAAAATCAGGCTTTGCGTATAACGCATCTTTTTCGTGAATAATGCTCCATAACTTTTTATCGCCCATCATTACCGTTTGCAATACCTGGTATTCGTCAAACTCATGGTGGTTTTGCTTAAGAACACTCATTCGCTCACCCGGGGTAATTGAAACCTGCCCTGTAGCAGGGTCAATTTCTCCTGATAGGATTTTTAAAAAGGTTGACTTGCCGGCACCATTAGCGCCAATTACACCATAGCAATTGCCGGGTGTAAATTTTAAACTTACTTCGTCAAACAACACTCGTTTGCCATACCGCAACGATAGATTAGAAACTGAAATCATCTGCCCTGTTTTTTTTGAGGGCGCGAATGTACGGTTTTTTTGGCTAGGTGGGTAACAATTAACCTGATTAAAGCGCAGGAACAAATCCGCTTATTCTTTAAAGCTTATTTCAGTTAATACCGGCAAATGATCGCTGTAATAATAAGTGCCGTCATTATCTTTAATGAGGTTGTAATATTTAACAACCCAGTCAGTACCTGTTAAAATGTAATCAATTCGCTTACAAATGCCGCTGTTTATGGCAAAGCCTGTAAAGGTGCATATACTGTCTGCAGCGTTATTTCCGGCACTGAAGTAAGAATCCTTCAATTCGATAATTTTATTGTTGGTTAAAGTTTTATACGCTGATTCACTTGGTTCGCTGTTAAAGTCTCCAAGCAGTATCAAGGGCTTATTACCTGCAATACGCCTGGCATATATTTTAATTAAGTCTGCACTCATTGCTCTTGCAGTATCACCGATGTGGTCGAAGTGGGTATTAAATAAATAAAATTCCTTATGCGATTTTTTGTGTTTGAATTTTGCCCACGTACAGATTCTTGTTATAGCTGCATCCCAGCTTTTACTGGCGATAATAGTTGGTGTTTCCGACAGCCAGAATGTAGAATCCTGTTCAGCTTTAAAAACATCCTTTTTATAAAATATAGCGGAGTATTCACCGCTTGTTTTGCCATCATCGCGCCCCACACCCACATAATTATATTCAGGTAACAGGGTTTTCAAATCCACTAGCATATGGTGCAATCCTTCCTGCACTCCAAAAATATCAGGATTGTATTTTTTAATCAGGTCTGCAACTTTAGTTTTCCTGTTTCCCCATTGATTAACACCATCTCCTGCATTGTCATAACGGATGTTATACGTGATGATGCGAAGCGACTGTGAAAAACTGGGTTGGCTTAAGAATAATAATGTAAGAAGAAGAAAAAGTTTTTTCATTTTGCTAATACAATAAGTTATGCAAAGATTGCAGAATGAATGGATGCAACAACACTTCAATAAAACTTCCTGTCATATTATAATGAACACTATTTGCAGTATGGCGAAATTTGGTTTATGAAAAGAATAGCAGTTATAATAATCTTGTTGCTGGCCGGCCTTGCTGTAATCGTATGTTTTTTATTGCAGAAGCATAACAAGTTGCAACCTTCTTTTTATTATTGGAAAACGGTTTACAATCTATCTGAATATGACAGCCAACTTTTAAACTCACTTAATGTAAAAACATTATACGTTAAGTATTTTGATGTAACCTGGGACCAGGCTGCGGGGGAGCCAAAACCTGAAGCTGTTGTTCGGTTTAGCACTCCTGTTAATAATCTGCAAAAAATTATTCCTGTTGTATATATAGTAAATGATGTATTAAAAAAATGCGACTCATCTCAGGTAGTATCACTGGCGCACAATGTTGCTTCGCTATTGAAACAAATAAATGAAGTGAATAAGCTCACTGTTACAGAACTTCAGTTTGATTGCGACTGGTCAGATGCAACAAGAGAGAAGTATTTTATGTTTCTCAGAAAAGTAAAATCAGAATTTAAAACTGAACCACTATTATTTTCTGCCACAATACGACTGCACCAGGTTAAGTATTATAAACGTACGGGCATTCCGCCTGTTGAGCGTGGTATGCTGATGTTTTACAATATGGGGCAATTGAAAAATCCCATGACAGATAATTCAATCTTTGATAAAAAAACCACACTAAAATATCTCGGGTATATCAGGTCTTATCCCTTACAATGCGATTATGCTTTGCCAATTTTTACTTGGGGAGTTCATATCAGAAATAATAAAGTCATAGGAATTGAAAACAACATTTCCACCTCAGATCTGGAATCAATGGAACAATTAAAACAGGTTAAGAAAAATATTTTCCTGGTTAAGGATGGTTTTTTCTTTCACGGCAGTTATTTAATGAAAGGCGATATGCTCAGAATTGAAGAAGTAACACCGCAGCTTGCACTTCAGGCAGCTAAATTGTTAAGCAGTGAAGTTAATAATGATAGTTTTACGGTAAATTTGTTCCATCTCGATAGTTCCAATAGCAAAAGATATGCGATTAAGGATTTTCAAAATATGTATAACAGTTTTTATTAGCGTAGCTCTAATTGCTTCGGTCTATAAAATAATTCAGGCTTGTTCTTTTGGAGAGTGGGATGATTGTGATCTTGCCAATTATTCATTTTTCGATCCCAGGATTATTAACCAACCTGAGGTAACTCCATTTTTTGTTACCTGCCATAGTCTTTATTCTTATAATAATGATTACCAGGCAATGGACAAATTAAATGCACGTGAGTGGAGTGAGTATCTGAATTTTAAGTTAGACAGTAATGATGTGTTGGCAATATTTTCTATGCAAACCGTTATGCTGGATTCTTTATATAACTTTTATTATAAAATAAATCCAACACCACCTCAAACCGAATGGGTTAACACAATAGCTGTGAAAATGGCCAGCCTCGACAATACACCGGCTATTGACTACCTTAAATTTTCAAAAAAAATTGAGCGACTGATGTGGGGAAATTCCATATGGGATTATGAAGGTAAGGTTGTAGATACTGCACTTTACATCCGCGCTATTGGCGATGCAAAAAATGAAATTAAAAAATCAAAGTCATCATTTTTAAAAACCAGGTACACCTTCCAGGTTCAGCGCATTTTATTTTATCTTAATCGGTATAATGAGTGTGCTGATTGGTATCTTGAAAATGAAAAAGTCTTTAAATCTGCTGGCAGCATAACATGGCGCTCGCTTGCTTACTATGCCGGTTGCCTCTATCATCAAAAGCGATACGATGAATCCAATTATATTTTTTCTTTAATCTATGATCAGTTTCCGGTGATGAAAGTGGACGCATTCACAAGTTTTCATCCTTGGGAAGATGCTGATTGGAATGCTACACTGAAGCGGGCAAAATCAAATCATGAAAAAGAAGTGCTATGGCAGTTGTTTGGTGTTTATGCCGACCCTTTAAAAGGCATGAAAGAAATTTATGCAATCAATTCGCAATCCAAAATGATGGATTTACTGCTAACGCGGTCAATAAACATTATTGAACGGAATGAATTGGCTAATGACAATTATGAGAATCAATATGGAGACGAAGAAACTAACCCTGTGCCTGATACTTCATTCAAGCGAAGGATATTCGATTCTTCTGAATCATTTAATGCTTTCAATAATATTACGGCCAAAGATGAACTTGAATCATTTATAAATATGGTGGTAGGGCAGGGCAAAACACACAATCCCTGCCTTTGGCTTAATGCAATTGCTTACCTGAATTGGATGAATAAAAAATATGATGTAGCAGAAAAATATCTGGGGCAGGCAAAACTATGCAGCAACATTGATAATTTGAATCAATCACAATTAGCTATAACAGATTTGCTCATTCAGTTTGGTAAGATTGAAAAACTAACACCTGCAACCGAGCAGCAGTTATATCAATTACTTTATGGTGTTACAGTTGAATCTCCTAACGATCGTTCTCAAGCAGTTTATAATTATATTATGGATAAGCTTTCCGGTCGATACACCCAATCCGGAAACCTGTTAATGGCTGAGTTGTGCAATAATGGCCGGGGGAGTTTTTATTCAGATGAAATTAAATTCGATGAAATGCTCCAGTTTATGCGCAAGCCAGGTCAATCCGATTTTGAAAAATTGCTTTTAAAAAATTATTATGTAAAACCCGCTGACATTATTGAATATAGAGCAGTGCAAGAGCTTAAGGCAAATCGATTTGATGAAGCCGTTAAGTGGTTTGAGCAGGATAATGCATCAGGTAATAAGGAATTGTATGGCAATCCTTTTACAATTCATATTACCGATTGTCACGATTGCGACCATTCAGCTCCTCAAAAAACAAAGTATACTAAATCCACGTTCGCACTTAAATTAAAGGAATTGCTGGCCAATGCTGAATCATCAAAAGATGCTGATGAAAAGGCGCAGAATTATTTTCTTTTAGCCAATGGTTTATACAATCTCACGTACTATGGCAATGCCAGGATGGTTTCACTCATTTATCCTTTTATGGAAAAGGATTGGGGGAATTATTATTCTGGCGATGATTATTTAAAAGGTGGTTGCGATCGTCCAATGTTGTATTATCAGAAAGCAATGTCATATTCAACAAGGAAAGAATTTAAAGCTAAGTGTGCCTGGATGAGTGCGAAGTGCGAATTGAATAACTGGTATGCAACTAAAGATTATGAAGAAGGCAGTCGCGATTTTTTTGAAAGCGATAATTATAAACTCCTGAAAGAACATTACAGCGATACAAAATATTACAGCGAAATAATTGCTGAATGCGGCTACTTCTGCTCTTACAATGGTGGTGGCGATAAATGCATTCGTAACAAATAAAAAAACGGTGATAGTTATTCATTATCACCGCTCATTAAAATCACTTTAATCAGGTTTAATTTTTTACCAGCTTAAACACAGCTTGCTCATTCGTTGAAGTAACTTTCATGGAATAAATTCCGTTAGCCCATTCAGAGGTATCAATTTTAATTGCTCTTGCATTTAAATTGTAATTGGCATAAATCATTTTTCCGTTTAAATCGGCTACCTCTATTGAACTAACCTTTAATTGGGGATCAAGTTCAACATGTAACCAATTATCTATCGGGTTAGGGTAATGCTTTATAAGGTTATTAATCGTATAGGTTTCAATTCCTGCAAAAGTTACGGTATGGCACGATGAAGTATCTATACAGCCATTTACATTTACAATACATGCATAGCTGCCAGCAGTAGTTACTGCATAATTTTGTGCTGTGGCACCGGTAATTGGCGCATATCCATTATTGCAATCAACCCACTGGTATAATGCACCAGCCTGGTTGGAATGTAAAACAGTTGAAAATAAGGCTACACTGGTATCTGCTGTTGCAACAGTAAGATTTAGGGTAACAATAGAATCGCAACCAGTTGACGAAACCAAGGTGTCTGTGTAGGTTCCGGCAGTAGTTATATTCTGTCCGTTAAATAAATAACTATCACCGGTACAAATCCCTGCATTAATAACAGAATTAGCACCCGTTACTCCTGCTACCCAGTTCGAGGTTGATCCGTTAAGCGTAAAATTCGTCAGGTTGCCATTAATATTTCCGGCTGCGTCTATTGCCGTAGTTACCCCGCTATTATTTCCGTTTGCCGCGCCCTGGTTTAATTTGTAGCACAGTTGCAGGTTAATGTCAGTTGTATCTATTCCGCTATTGTAAATGCAATTGATATCCGATTGCGATAAGGTTTTATTCCAGAAACCAACCTCATCCAATCTGCCAACTAAATTAAAAATGTAAGTCTGAAAGGGTAATCCTCCCATAAAAAATGATTCTGATGAATTGGTTATTACACCGCTTGCAGGCAATGAATCTAGCAAAATACCATTATGATAATATCGTATCATAGCCCCGTCATAGGTAAAAGCTATATGCTGCCATGCATTAATTACAATTCCGCTACCAATTATATCATAATTTGTTCCCGAGCTTGGTCTGAATCGAACCTCAACAGTCGTTG
>JBGARN010000073.1:0-22202 GCA_044230205.1 Bacteroidia bacterium | reverse complement strand
CACGTTTTTCGTGGCATCACTCTCATTCTTTGGAGCCCCGGATTTAGATTTACCTGATTTTTTATTTTTATTAAAACCACCCTTTGACTTCGATTTATTATTTGATTTTGCAACCTCTGTTGCATTTTTTGATGCTCCTGTTGGAGCGTGATTATTTTTTTCTACACTCATCTTTTTCACTATTTTAACTTAAACCTTTTTTGTTATTCTTACTGTAATTCTCTATAAAATTGTCAATTTCGGATTGGTAAAAGTATCGCTTACCTGCCACCTTATGACCAGCCAATCCACTGCTTATTCAATTGAATAATGTACGTTTACTGATGTGGTATTTTTTACAGATTTCGTAACCATCCAGTACATTATCTTCCTTCTCACTTTGCTGCTGAGTTGTTAACAACTCGATTATTTTTTTGCTTGCAGCACACAGCTCATTTAGTTTATCTTCTATAAACATTTATTGTAAATTTACTTACTTACTAACCTCTTCTTAAAAACCCTATTTCATATTTTGCATCGTTTCTACGCAAGATGCTGCGTGTGTAAATTTTCCCTTGCTACATCAGATTACCTCCTTTTTTTACGAATGACCTAAAAACTAAATCGAATTTTTTTTATTTTTCTCTAAAATTTTGATGATGTCCTGGTAATTGTAAAAATGAGAACCACCGAGTTTGGTATATGGTATGGTACCATTTATTCTCATGTTTTGCAAATTTGAAGCCGAGATACCTAACATATCTAAAACTTCAGCACCACGCAATCATTGCTTAGTTGCTGTTGACTTGTTTATTACATCACTAAACATCTTCTTAAACTCCTCCATCGCCTTTGCGAGGTCATCTTTCGTTACTAAATCACTGCCGCTCATAAACTAATTTATTTTACTTAATCTTCTACACTATTGCAGCCGGATGAGCTTAGCTCATTCCTGGCTGTCTTAACCTCACCATTTTTCGAAGCACTTCCCGTTTTGCTTCCTCACATCAAAGAACGAATACCAATAAAAAACCCGCCAGGCATATTTTGCGTGACGGGTTCTATTTCATATGCTGTTACCATCACTAATCAAACTACAATAAACTTTAACAGCAGGGTACAAAAGTAAGTAAAAGAAATGAATTTTCCTATTAATATTTTTAATTATAATTAACAATATTTGTTGAAAAATATATTATGTTTAAAAATCAATATGTTATGCAAATTTTACAATTTTAAGCTTCATTTTGTTCTTTAAGGCCGCCATTTCATCATTAACCCTGGTATCCATCATCCGGGCATAAATCCTTGTCGTATTGATGTTAGAATGCCCCAACATTTTACTGGTTGCTTCGAGACTTATTCCATTGTTTAAGGTTACAGAAGTTCCGAATGTGTGACGGCCTAAATGAGTGCTCAGATTTTTGGTGATGTTGCATAAATCGGCTATTTCTTTCAGATAGCTATTGTACTTCTGATTGCTCAAGATTGGAAGCAACACACCTTTATTGATGCACTCAGGGTGTTCTTTGTAGCGCTCTAAAATTTCTATTGCCTGTGGCAGTAATGGTATATTGACTTGGTTACCTGTTTTCTTCCTAACGGTATTAATCCAAGGCTCACCATTTGCATCTGCAACTATATTAGCTTTAGTTAAAAGCTTTATATCTGCAAAGGCTAAGCCTGTATAGCATTGAAATATAAATGCATCCTTCACCTGGTTTAATCGTGGCATTGCAAATTGCTTCTCGGCAATGGTGTTTATTTCTTCTTCAGTAAGGAAGCCTCTATCAACCTTCTTTAGCTTAACCTTATAGTTAAGAAATGGGTCTGTAGTTATCCATCCATTTGCTAAAGCCAAACGAATAATCTTTTTGAAGTTCTTCAAATACTTAAATGTAGTATTGTTTGCACAGTTTCTTGTGCTCCGTAAATAATAATCGAACTCATGTATAAATTCATTATCCACACCACCAATAAAAAACTCCTGAGATTTATACCTATGCATAACAAACTCACGTAAATGCTTAAGGCAAGTTTCATAACGATCTAATGTGCCGGGTGCAAAGTCTTTATTAACTAGTGCCTTTACTTTTGCGTTATGCTCTTCAAAAATTTTAAATACGCTGCGGCTTTTTTCTGAAATGCCGAGGAATGAATTCTTAATAGCTTCTGCTGTTGCTGGCTTGTTATTATCCATCAAAAGCTTTTGATGCTCATGTATTTTAAATTTAACTGCATCAATGTATGCGTTAATGCTCTTAGCTTCTTCCTTGTTTCCTTTTACATATCCCTTTGCTGTGGGCTCCCATTTATCGGGATGGATTTCACGTTTAATGGCCAGTTCAGCTCTTTTACCATCTACAGTAATTCTGCAATAAATTGGCGCCAAACCTTTATCGTCAGCTTTGTCTTTCCTGATATAGAACAGGACATTGAAATTTTTTGTCATAACTTATAATTTTTTAGTTTTTAGATACCTTGAAATAACCTACACAATATACGTAAAATAATCGAGATTTCCAAATATTTTTTGATAATAAATAGTAATTAAATGAATTGAATATCAGTAGCTTGCAAGGGTTGCGGATACCTGATACGTTAGTATAATTCAGGTATCCGAATAGGTCACTTTTGCTTTGGGATTTGATGTGATTTATGGTAGTTTGGTAAAAACAACAAACCCCGCAAATCATTGATTTGCAGGGTTTTAATGCAATTTGGTAATTGCGTTGCGGAGAGAGAGGGATTCGAACCCTCGGTACAGGTTTCCCCGTACGACAGTTTAGCAAACTGCTCTCGAACCCTCGGTACAGGTTTCCCCGTACGACAGTTTAGCAAACTGCTCCTTTCGGCCTCTCAGGCACCTCTCCTGTTAATTGGGCGGCAAATTTATAAATCGACACTCTTTATCCAAAATTAATTTATTTGACTCATTTTTAACGCTTAATGTCGTTTGCGTTTCTATTTTTACCCAAACTCAACTTCTCTTTATGTATTTCAATAAATCTGCAAGCAACTGTTTGTTCTCAATTGTGTTTATGCTGGTGTTTTTAACCGGCTGCACCAACCATAAGCCGGCAACAAACCTATTGCCTGTTGAGCTGAATGACAGTGTTAAGTATATCAGTGTAAATGATGCTTCAAGCATTGATTCAGCCTGGCGTGCGGATAATGTGGTTGTTTACCAGGTAATGGCTGAACCTGATAATCTGCATCCAACCAATGGCATAAGCGCCATGCGTGCTGAACTTAATTATTACCTGCATAAAACCTTACTACAAACCGATTACCGTACACTTAGTACCATACCGGCATTGGTTAAGGCTATGCCCGAAGTTAGTGCTGACTATCTTCAATATGTTTTTGAATTGACTGATGCCCCCAGGTGGGATAATGGAGATCCTGTTATAGTTGATGATATAATTTTTACTTGCAAAGCCAACAAATGTGTCCTGGTAAACAACCCCAATGCCAAGCCATATTGGGATAATGTTGAAGCAATTATGCCGGATACAGCTAACAGCAGAAGGTTTACGGTGATTATGAAAAGGCCGTATATACAAAGCCTGGGTTTTTGGTGCGATTATCCTGTATTGCAGCAGCAGTTTTACGATCGTGAGCATGTCTTAAAGAACTATTCATTTAAACAATTAAGCGGATTGGAAGTGCTGCCAGCTGATTCATTAAAAATTGCAAGGTGGGCAGCTGAGTTTAATAACCTTGATAGTCGTAACCCCTCCAATATAAATGGCTTGGGAGCATATCAGCTTCAAAAATGGGTTGATGGGCAGGAAATTATTCTGACTAAGAAAAAAAATCACTGGACTTCAGCATCAGAAAGTATTTACAACAAAGCATTGCCGGAGCAAATAATTTTTAAGCTGATTAAAGATCCTGTGGCGCAGCTACTTGAATTTAAAGCTGGTAATTTAGATGCTTCAACCACCATGAACAATAAATCACTTGTTGAATTGCAACAGGACAGCATGTTCAATCAAAACTATCATTCAGCTTTTGTTTCAACTTTCAATTATACGTATGCTGCATTTAACTGTAAGCCTGATGGAAGCAAGCATAAAAAGCTGTTTGTTGACCCTAATGTAAGAAGAGCGCTTGCTTTGCTAACACCTGTAGATGAAATTAACCGGGTTATGAATTATGGAAAAAATAAGCGCATTGCAGGACCAGTTTCGCCACTGAAGGAAGAGTTTAACCGGAAACTAATGTTACTTCCTTTTGATCCTGAACAGGAAGCTGATATTTTAGGTGATGCGGGATGGAAAGACGGTAATAATGATGGGGTGCGCGAAAAAATTATTGATGGAGTATCCACCGATTTCAAGTTTGACCTGATGTACTACACTAATGCCCCTGACTGGAAAGATTATGCTGAAATGATGAGTGCTGCTTTTGAAAAAGTTGGAATTATTGCCACACCGGTTGGCTATGATCCGGGCACAGCACAGCAAAAAATGTTCAGCCATGATTTTGATATGATAATTGGTTCATGGGGCGGAAGTTCAGCGCCTGAAGATTATACACAATTGTGGTCAACCTCTGAATGGGCTAACGGAGGAGCTAATTTTACCGGATTTGGTAATGCACGTTCTGATTCGCTGATACAGATGCTAAGCACAACAATGGATAGGAATAAGCGAATAGAATTATCGCACCAGTTGCAACAGATTATTTATGATGACCAACCCTATGTTTTTCTTACAGCCGGACTAAGAAGGGTAGTGGTACACAAGCGATTTGGCAATTGCGAATTTTATTTTGAACGCCCCAACCTATTGATGAACAATTTAAAGCTGTTACGGACTAACAACGGATCATAGGAGCATTAAAATGCAATATGCGGTCTTTAGCTTAACAAAATAAAAGTTGTGTAAATAATTGATCAGGAAGCTCACTAATTTTATTCTTTCACTTGCTTTCATTGTACTTGCAGGTTTTATTATAGTGGTTAATGCTCCGGGAAACCCTGTTCAAACTATTCTTCACAATTCAGGTGAAAACAGCAATGCTTCTGCAACAGCTCTAACACAGCAGCAGTTAAGCCATCGCCTTGGGCTCGATTTACCATCATTTTATTTTTCAATACATGCTTTGGCAGAGCCCGATACCTTTTACAGAATTTATCCTGAAAGCGAACGCGAAACACTTCAACGGCTGTACCGGCAATATGGTAACTGGAATACGGTCAGTGATTATTATAAAAATTTAAAGTTTTTTCAGCAGGAAGTTATTGCCCATAGGTTAAAAAATAACGAACAACAATTTGATAAAATAGAGAAATGCCTGGCTGCATTGCTAAACTTTAAAGGTAGTGAAACCGGTTATGATGCTTCAATTTTAAATGGTGATGACTTCAAACAGGTAACCGCTGCCCGGAGTAATGATGATATTCTCTCCAATGCGTACCAAGAGTTGCTCCATTCCTGGCAAAAGCTGAAACAATGTGAACCCAATTGGAGAAATTATATTCCTGTTATTTCTTTTGACGCAAAAAACCGGTTTCAACAATGGATGTTTGGTAATGAATATTCAAATGGTGTATTAAAAGGTGATTTTGGCATTTCATATACCACACAACAACCTGTATGGTATGAGTTACTACCTAAAATAAAGTGGTCTTTGTTTATCACTTTTACTGCACTTCTGATTTCAGTTTTAATTGCTTTCCCTCTTGGTGTATTTGTTGTTAAACATCCGCAATCTTTTCTTAATCGTGTTTTGCAGGTTTATTATAACCTTGCATTTGCCGCTCCTGTTTTCTGGGTGGCTACCTTATTACTCTTCCTTTTTGCTAATCAGTCGTTCTTACGAATTTTTCCCGCATATGGTGTACAACCTTTGCTAGGATTTGATGATGAAAACATGCTATCCAAAATTTTTATAACCGCCTGGCATCTGGTTTTGCCATTGATTTGTTACAGCTATAGCAGTATAGCTTTGCTTGCTTATACTTTGCAACATTCACTAAGCGATGTAATGAAACAGGATTTTATACGCACTGCATTTTCAAAAGGACTTAGCCTTAAGCAGGTTATTAATCGTCATGCACTGCGTAATGCTATTTTGCCATTAGTAACTTTAATTTCAAATTTTTTTCCGGCTGCAATTGCAGGCTCAGTTATTATAGAAAATATTTTTTCCATTCCGGGTATGGGCAATGCAATAGTTAACTCAGTTTATACTCAAAATTATCCAGTGCTGGTTGCAATTTTAATCCTTACCGGCTTTTTTACTTTAGCAGGCTATCTGCTTGCCGATTTGGTTTACAGAATGATTGACCCGCGTATTAAATTTAACAATGGCAACTAAGCTCAACCGTTTTATATTCATAAAGAGGTATTTTGCTAAACTGCCCCTGCCGGTCAAATTACTTGTATTGATTACAGGGCTTGGTGTATTGGCTCCTTTGCTATGTAACGATTTGCCGTTGTATGCAAAATATAAGGGCTGTCATTTGTTTCCTGCATTTCATTTTAGGGAATTGAATAGCAACCCGGCTGAGGATTTTTATGCAATAAACCGCCTTTACCAGGCCGACTGGAAAACACTGAAGGCTGATTTCATATGTTTTGCGCCCATAACTTACCGTAACACCAATTATGATTACCTTAATGCAGGCTATATTTCTCCCTTTGAAAAGCAACTTTTTAAAAATCACGATGGAGAAATTACCGAAATGCCTTTACGTTACAGGCACTGGCTGGGAACAGGAAAAAAAGGTGAAGATATTCTAGCGGTTGTGGTTTATGGTGCACGTTATACTTTTTTAATTGCATTTGTAGCTATTACTATTGCTTCAATTGTTGGTTTTTTGCTCGGCACACTTGCAGGTTACTTTGGTAATTATTATTTCAAAACAACTTATTTGAATATTGCAGGATTCCTGGCAGGCATAATACCGGCCTGGTTTTATGCATTCGATTTACGTTGGTTCCAATTAAGGTATGCTTTAAATAATTCAGCACTTTCCGGTTTGGCGCATCTTTTCTTTTCTATTTTTCTGTTTATCGGAATTGCAGCTTTGTTTACGCTTTTGGCTGACTGGCTTTCAGAACTTTTTTCACTGAGACGAAAATTATTTGTTCCTGTAGACCGAATAGTTTCTTTAATGATTGAATTGTTGGTTTCAATTCCTTCTTTAATCCTTATCATTTCTATTACCTCAGTTATGAGGCCATCCATAACAACTATTATTATAGTTATTGCATTTACAGCATGGCCGTTCATTGCTAGGCAGGTTCGCTCAGAAATGCTTAAGCTGCGAAACTTCAGTTATATCGAATCAGCCAGGGCAATGGGTTTATATTATTGTTAATCATGTGTTGCCTAATATCAGTACTTCGGTAGCAGCTGTTTTGGTTTATACTATTGCTGCTGCTGTTTTGCTGGAATCTTCACTTTCATTTTTAGGCATCGCTATGCCTCATGGTATTATAACATGGGGCTCAGTGCTGGCACAATCCAAAGATAATTTTAATGCCTGGTGGATTTCTTTGTTTACCGGTGGTATGATTTTCTTTTCTCTTTATAGCCTTAACAGGACAGCAAACTTGCTTTTAAACAAAGCATCACCAAGGTAAACCTTTCGGTTATGAACTGCTTATGTGTAAATGAAGATAATATTTGGTTAACAGATAAGCCGTAAATTAGCTATTTATAGTACCTTTGACGTAAACTGAATAAATTTGATTATAAAGCGTTATCCTTATTTTATTCAAAAACACAATTAAGGAGATTGTATGAAGCGAATAACCCTTACCCTTATTTCACTTTCTCTGTTCTACTTAAGTTCCTTTGCTCAGGATTTTAGCATCGGGCATACCACTATTGTTTTTAATGATGCTGCCCGCGGTAACAGGAACATTCAAACAGACGTGTATTATCCTGCTTATATTAAAGGTGAAAATGTAGCCATAGCTGGAGGCTCTAACCAGCAGTTCCCTATTGTTGTTTTCGGACATGGATTTAACATCGGGCACGCTGCTTATGAGAATATCTGGAGCGCTATAGTTCCAAAAGGATATATTGTTGCATTTCCCAAAACTGAAGGGCAGCAAGCTAAGGGTCACCTCACATACGCTCGCGATCTTGCATTTCTGGTCAATGCCATTCAAGGTCAGGGTAACATGGCAGGAACTTTATTTTCGGGAAAAGTGAGTAATAAATCCTGTGTTATCGGGCATGATCTTGGGGGAGGCTGTGCATTGCTTGCCCCACAATTTAATTCAGGTATTACTACTGTAGTAGCATTGGCTCCTACTGAAACCAGTCCTTCAGTTTTTAATGCAGCAAGTGCTGTATTACAGCCAGTAGTTATTTTTTCAGGAAGCAATGATTGTGTTACTCCAACTGCACAATACAGCAATACAATTTACAACATGCTTGGTAGTAATTGCAAAACGCTCATTGATATTACAGGTGGTAACCATTGCCAGTTTGCCAATTACAATTTTAACTGCAGTTCATTGGAGGAAAATTGTGCAGGGCAGGCAACCATTTCAAGGGCAACTCAGCAAAACATTGCCATGCGTTACTTGATGCTGTGGCTTAATTTTAAGCTGAAAAATGATTGTCGTTCGTGGTTTGTTTTTAAGGAAGACCTTGAAACATCAATTGATATCAGTTTTCAGCAACAGTGTAGCAATCCATTTGCCTGCATTAATCCTACAGGCAAGCGGGTAACTGAAATTACCAGCAATTCAGCTAAGCTGAAATGGAAAGGAGTTTCATGCGTGTCAACTTATGAGCTTCGGTATAAATTATCATCAGCTCCAAACTGGATTAATGTTGGCACACTTGGCACAGTTACCGGTTACCAGCTAAGCGGATTACAGAGTGGAGCCAGCTACGACTGGTCGGTTCGTACAGTTTGTGATGACGATGCAACAACCATGTCAGTGTGGGCGGCTAAAAAATCATTTACAACGGCATCATTGCGTGCAGAGGGATTTGAACTGCAATCTACCGAAGAGAATGAATACCTAATTAATCCAAATCCAACAACAGGAAAATTTCAAATTACCAGCCAGTTGAATAACCTGACTGCATTAAATGTTCAGGTATATAATTGTATCGGTAAAAAGGTAGCTGAGTATTCTATAAAACCAAAAGAGACTGATTTTTTATTCGAGCTTGATATAAGTAATGAACCACCGGGTATTTATTTTGTCCGTATTAACTGTGGAGATCATATTAATACACAACGCATCATAAGGCGATAAATACAAGGCTGCTCAAAAGGCAGCTTTTTTTATTATATATCTAAACTTGCTGCACTTCTTAAATTAAATTACTTTTTTTGCGAAATGCCAGCATTGCTTATACAAAATATCAGACAACTTACCGGGATTAATACCAAAGCCATTCAACAGGGGATGGCTATGAAAAAGCTGGACACAATTGATAATGCCTGGTTGCTGATTGAAGATGGATTGATTAAAGATTTTGGTGAAGGAGACTATTGGAGCAGTATTGATGCTGCAGGCTACCCGGATATTAATTTAAACCCTGAAATTATTAATGCTTCAGGACGTTTGGTTTTGCCCTGTTATTGTGATGCACATACGCACCTGGTTTATGCCGGTACGCGCGAATCAGAATTTGTAGACCGGATTAATGGGTTAACCTATGAAGAAATTTTTGCCAGGGGTGGTGGCATACTCAATTCATCAAACAAACTAAGACAGGCCAGCGAGATTGAACTTTTTGAAGATGCATTACAACGATTGCATGAAATAATGAATTTAGGAACCGGTGCTGTTGAAATTAAAAGCGGCTATGGTTTGGATGTGGAAAGTGAGTTGAAAATGTTGCGTGTTATTGCGTTATTAAAAGAACGGTCGCCATTAACCATAAAAGCTACCTTTTTAGGTGCACATGCTGTTCCTGTTGAATACCGCAATAATAAAGAAGGATACATCAACCTGATAATTAATGAAATGTTGCCTGCAATAGCATTTGAAAACCTGGCTGACTATTGTGATGTTTTTTGCGAGGAAAATTATTTTACCTGCAACGAGACAAAAATGATCCTGGATAAAGCCGCCTATTACGGATTGAAAGGAAAAGTTCATGCTGAGCAATTAAGTCATGCTGGCGGAATTAGAGCGGGGGTTGAATCCAATGCGGTAAGTGTTGATCATTTGGAATATTGCAACGATGATGATATTGCACTATTGAAAAAATCATCAACAATGCCTGTGTTGCTTCCGGGTGCGCAGTTTTTCCTTTCTTTAAAAAATCCGCCTGCACGTAAAATGATTGATGCAGGTTTACCTGTTGCGATTTCAAGTGACTATAATCCCGGAAGCTCGCCCAGTGGTAATATGAGCATGATGATGAGCTTCGCCTGTGTCAACTATAAAATGGCTCCTGAGGAATGTATTAATGCTTGCACTATTAACAGCGCTTTTGCTATGGGTGTACACCAGGAACTAGGCAGCATTGTAAGAGGCAAAAAAGCAAACGTGATGATTACTAAAGAAATTCCATCGTATAATTTTATCCCCTATTCATTTGCAAACAACCTGGTGGATAAAGTTATTTTGAACGGAAAGTTGATGTAACACATGAATAAGGATGATAACTTCAATACAACAAAAAATATAAACTTAATATGAAACAACTGATTGAATGTGTGCCAAATTTTAGTGAAGGAAATGACCTGAATATTATTAAACAAATTACTGATGCTATAGAAAGTGCTGAAGGTGTAAAATTATTGAACGTTGATCCGGGTAAAGCCACCAATCGAACTGTAGTAACAATTGTAGGAGAGCCTGAAGCAGTTGTTGAAGGTGCCTTTCGTGGAATTGCCAAGGCAGCTGAACTGATAGACATGAGCAGGCATAAAGGAGAACACCCGCGTATGGGCGCAACAGATGTATGTCCGTTTATCCCGGTTTCAAATATTACTATGGTGGAAACAGCGGAGTGGAGCAGAAAGTTGGCAAAACGGGTAGGAGAAGAGTTGAGCATCCCTGTATATTTATATGAAGAAGCTCAGCCTGATAAAGATCGGAGTAACCTGTCAGTTATACGTGCTGGTGAGTATGAAGGTTTTTTCAGGAAAATAAAAGAACCACAATGGAAACCTGATTTTGGTCCGGCAGAGTTCAGTGTAAAAAGCGGGGGTACTGTTATTGGTGCACGCGATTTTCTTATTGCTTACAACGTTAACCTGAATACCAAATCAGTTAAAAGAGCAAACTCAGTTGCATTTGATATACGCGAGGCCGGCAGGATAAAAACCGAAAACGGGAAAAAAGTTCTGGATGCAAATGGTAATGAAATTCGCATTCCCGGAAAGTTGAAAGGAGTAAAAGCAATAGGCTGGTACATTGAAGAGTATCAGCAGGCACAGGTTTCAATAAACATTACGCGTTTTCGCGAAACGCCATTGCATATCGTATTTGATGAATGTGTTAACAGCGCTCATGAGCGCGGCTACCGTGTAACCGGTTCAGAACTGGTTGGGCTTATACCATTATCGGCAATGCTTGAGGCCGGAAAATATTTTCTGAATAAGCAGCGCCTTTCAAGCGGAGTTAGTGACGAGGAACTTATTCATATTGCTGTTAAATCAATGGGCCTGGATGAACTTGGTTCGTTTGATCCGCAAAAGCGCATTATTGAGTATATGTTGGATGATAGCAGCAAGCAGCCTCTTATCAATATGAAACTTACTGCTTTTGCCAATGAAACTGCAAGTGAAAGCCCTGCACCCGGTGGAGGAAGTATTTCAGCTTATGTTTCTGCATTGGGTGTTTCGTTGGGCACTATGGTGGCAAATTTATCAGCAGGAAAATCCGGATGGGAAGCTACATGGAAAGAATTTTCAGATTGGGCTGAACAAGGACAAGCATTAAAGAAACAATTGCTGGACATGGTGGATGAGGATACTGCTGCTTTTAATAAAATTATGCAGGCATTTCAATTACCGAAAGCAACTGATGATGAAAAAAAAATACGTAAAGCAGCTATTCAGGCAGCTACAAAATATGCCATTGAAGTTCCGTTAAAAGTTATGCGTCTGAGTTACAGTGCATTTCCATTAATTAGGGAAATGATTGAAAAAGGCAACCCCAATTCCATTACCGATGCAGGTGTAGGTGCACTTTGTATAAGGGCTGCAGTTTTAGGTGCACATCTTAATGTTAAGATTAATTCAACCACTTATGATGATAAATCATTTGTAGCAGGTGTGCTTAAAGAGGGAGAAGAAATTGCAATGAAAACAATAGAAACGGAGAGCGAATTATTGAAATTTGTAAATGAAAAAATCAAATAATTATTTACTACTTAAACAGAATTAAACACAATGAAAAAAATCTTAATGTTATTATTGCTTGCAGGTTCAACTGTTTGTGCACAACAGCGATTTTGCAATAACAATCTGTTTACACCTGCAGAATTTAACAACAAGTATGCGCAGCTTTCAAAACAGCAAGGCGATAAGTTTAAGCTCAATTACTGCAATGATGTAATGTTTAAGAAATGCCTTACCAGTGCGCAGGTAAAACAGATAGCATTGCTTTTTAATGGAGAAGGCAACAGGTTACAGTTCGCAGTTGAAGCTTTTAAACATACTGCTGATCCTGAAAACTTCTATGATGTTTATGATGCATTCAAAAATTTCTCAACTACATTAAAGCTCAATGATATCTTACATAACTCACCCATACGTCCACCCGTAAGTGAAGAAGGCGATAATTCTTCACAGCCGCCACAACCACAGTTAAATCTTCCTGATTATAACAGTTATAAAGGAACAAAGGGTTGCCCAATGCCAATAGCTGATCGCGATTTACAAATGATATTGCCCAATATAAATGATCCGCAGGCAACTGATGCTCAGAAATCACAAGCCTTATTAAGCTTTATGAGTAAAAACTGTTTGAGCATGGGTCAATTAATGATGGTTAGTATGAATTTAAAAATGGAATTAAACAGGCTGAATTTTATGAAGGATGCTTTCCTGAAAGTTTATGATATGGGAAATTACAATTATGCTGTTGAGGTTTTTGAACATGAGCCCTATCGTAAGGAATGGATGGCATATTGCGAATCAAAACTAATGCCGCCACCGCCACCGCCACCGCCACCGGTTGTTGAATGCAAAGTAACTGATACAGATTTTCAGCAAATAAAAAATGCAATTAATAAAGAGTCATCAAGTAATGTAAAGATTACATTAACGAAGGAAATTCTTGCTGCGAAAAAATGTTTTACCTGCAAGCAGGTTAAAGAAATTGTTCAGCTAATGTCGTTTGAAAGCGGTAAGCTTGAAATTGCAAAGTATGCGTATGAATTTACAACCGATAAGGAAAACTATTATACAGTTGCTGATGCATTTTCATTTTCAAGTTCTAAAGAAGATCTGATGATATTTATTCAGAACAAGAAATAAATTCGCAATAATTAAAAGACTTATTAACGGTCGTAACGATCCTTTTTCTTGTCAAGCTTTAGGTCTTTCAGGATGCTTGACTTTACATTAATTGTAAAATAATAGTTTTCCTGCAATCCAAACGGAACCCAGTTAAAACGCATTTCCCAGCAATGCAGGTCGCGAACTATGCCTAATGAGGTATAACTTACATCATTGGCAACAAAATCCCATCCTGTGCTGAAGTTTATTTTCCAGTTTTCAGTCATATTAAAATCGCCATAGCAATACAAGGTTTGTGTTTTAACTTTGGTTATACCTACTGTATAATTGAAACTGTAACTAAAAGTAAGGTTCCAGGGAATCTTATAGTATTCACTTGATTCAGTCTTTGGCTTTTCTTTTTGATCAGCTTCCTTGCTAAAGAGCGATACGCTGTTCAGGTTAAACCCTATTGAAACATTGGCATTGGTGAAGCGCAGCAATTTACCCGAAACTTTTTTCTCAAATTCATTAATACGAATACCCGTGCTGTCAATAGCATAGGGGTCGAATGCAGCACTTCCCGAAATATTGAATTTTTCAAGAATGGTAGTGCGGGCGCTTGCATTAACTGTTGACCAGTTAAATTCTGTCACTGCCAGATTGTATCCGCTGTTAATTGAAAAACTCTCCAGTATTTTCAGTTTCTTTAAATTCAAGGCTGTATCTGTTTCCTGCCTCACTTTCATTTCAAGGTTATTGTCAATACCAAAACTAAGGAAACTGTATTTGCCTGATGCCGGCCCACCATAAATGGATGAATAGCTTACTCCTTCTGCTGAACCATTAAATATGGAATATAATTGTTTGCTGCCTGTGGCATCGGTTTGCACCTCTTTATAGTAGCCAAATTTAGATTGTCCGTAATCGGGATGGTAGCTGAAACTTATACCCGGTGTTACAACATGTCGGATGGCAGCAATTTTTCCTTTGCGGAAATTTGCCATTCCGTATATGCGGGTATTTAGTGATGCATTAAGGGATACTTCGTTGGCTGTTTTAAATCGATTAATCGTATCAAGAAAAACTTTTTCTGAATCGGGATTATAAACCTGCTCATAGGTTTTGAAATACCACTTGCTGGTCATATTAACAGATGGCGATAAAGTAAAGTATTTGAAAAGCTGGAAAGAAGTGCTCACAGGAATAGAATGTATAATTCCATTCTGCAGCCTGTCAACCGATTCAGGTTTAAAGAGCAATGAATCAGGTGCAGAAATGGAGTTGCGCATATTGGTGGTTAAACTCAAGCCTATTTTTTCATACCACTTCTCAGGTCCAACTACCACTTTGCGTTTAAACGGGGTTAATCGCGATACGCCAAAACCAATTTCGGGTAACGTAATATTGTATATACGTGTTATGTTATTCTGATCATGCCTTGCAGCAATGTTGAGGTTAAAAGGTTTTCCCTGCCAATTTTTAGCATAGGAAATAGAAGACTGAAAAGTATTGGTAAGGTAATTGATCCCGGTTGTGATGTTATTGGTATAATAATTACCTGTTCCTGCATTAACACTTGCGCTGAATATTGATCCCGGATGCGCTTTTGCATCCTGGCTGTGATTCCATCGTATAAAGAAATCACGGCTTAAAGAATAATCAGGCAATTCCTTTTCACTGATTTTTGTTGTTGAATAGTTGATGTTAAAATTGCCACGGTAATGATAAATATTAGCATAGTTACTGGTGGCATGCATTGCCCACGAGCCCTGTGAATAAATATCGCCTGTTAATGATAAATCTATCTGATCACTGATGCCAAAATACCATCCGCCTTCTTTCAGGAAAAAGCCAAGTTCGTTGCTTTCGCCATAAGCAGGAAATATTAATCCGGATTGCCGGCCTTTGCTTGCAGGAAAAAATCCGAATGGAATGGCAAGCGGAGTAGGTATATCTGCAATCCACATATTGGCAGGACCCGTAACAATGCGGTTACCTTTTTTAACCAGTTTTAATTTATTGGCCACTATATAGAAATCAGGATGCTCTTTATCACATGTCGTATAGCGTCCATGCCTTACATAAAAGTTGTCCGATTCAGTTTTCACCACTTTCTCACCAATAATGTAGCCTTCACCCTGTTGAGTGCGAACTTCAGTTATCCTTCCACGTTTATTATTAAAGTGCGGTCAAAATCGATTTCAATATAATCAGCTTTAAGTTTAATATCTTCATATTGAATTGATGCCTGGTGGTATAAAAACACCTTATTCACCTCAAGGTCAAACTCCATAGAGTCGGCTGAGTTGTAAACAATTTTTGATTTTAGTTCATCACTAAGTGAAACCCTTAATGAATCTTTGATTAAGGAATCTGAAACGATAATAACATTCTGCGTAGAATCGTTTACTGTTAAAACAGAATCTTTAAAGGGGTTGAATAAAGTAGTATCGGGCGGAAGTGTATTTTGTGCCTTAAGGTGTACACATGATGCTGTTAAAAAAAACAACACCATGCAAATGTGGATACCGCTCAATACGATTACTTTGTGATATTTAATTGATGAAGGTATAGACACAAATTTCAATAATTTCGCAGGGCAGAGCCGCGTCAAAACTATAAATTAAAACAAACTATATAAACGTGAAGAAAGTTGGAGTTATTACCATATTGATGTTGGCAGTAAGTATATTAAGTGCTTTTGCACCTTCCAACAAAAAAGGTTATCGAATACGAACCGTGGTTATTGATGCCGGACATGGAGGACATGATACAGGTTGTTTAGGAAGCAGCGCAAAAGAAAAGACTGTTGCTCTTGCTATCTCATTAAAGCTGGGCAGGATGATTGAGGATCGATTTCCTGATGTGAAGGTTGTTTATACCCGAAAGACGGATGTATTTGTTGAATTACGCGAACGTGCTGATATTGCTAACCGTAATCATGCCGACTTATTTATTTGCATTCATTGCAATAGTGGTGGTAAAGCAGCCTATGGAGTTGAAACCTATGTAATGGGTTTGCATAAAACAGATGATAACCTGAATGTGTCCAAGCGCGAAAATGCATCAATCTTGCTTGAAAAGGATTATAAGTCGAAATATGATGGCTATGATCCTAATTCGCCTGAAAGTCACATTATCTTTAACCTTTACCAGAATTTATACATGGAAAAAAGCCTTGTATTTGCCGCAAAGGTACAGGCGCATGCCGAAGAATATGGCGGAAGATTTAATCGTGGCGTAAAGCAGGCAGGTTTCCTGGTACTTTATAAAACTGCAATGCCAAGTGTATTAATTGAAACCGGATTTTTAACGAATAAATCTGAAGAAGATTTTCTTGATTCAGATAAAGGCCAGGCAACAATGGCAACAGCAATCTTCAGGGCATTTAAAGAGTATAAAGTGGATATGGAAGAAGGTGATAAACCTGAAGAAACTGAAAATACCGAGGTAAGCGAAGCTACTAATAAGAAAAGTGAACAGCCTTTGCCTGTTACTAAAGATACTGTAACCAGGAATACTATTGACTCATCGGCAATTATTAAAGAAAAAGCAAAGAAGGCGGATGCAATGAGTTCAAATAAAACAGACACTCAACAAAATGTTTCAAAGCAGGAGAATCCAGCACCAGCCATTGATGCGCGAACTGATATTAAAGCAGGGAAGCCCGTAACCGATACAACAGCCGGTAAGCCTGTTTCAAATCCGGCTAAAAGTACTGCTGTTAAGTCTGATGATGTTAAACCATCGCCAATAATAAAGGAGCCTGCACCTAAACCTGTTGCTGTTATTCCAACTGAAACAGTGGAGAAAAGTAAAATAACAGAAGAGTTTTTTTATACCGTTCAGTTGGGTGCTACACCAAATGTTACCGATGCTGAATTGAAAAAATATGCTATAGCCGGAGATATCAAGGTAATTCCTTCTGATGATGGAAAAATGCAAAGAATCACCTGCGGTACTTACGATAACAATACCCAGGCAATCGCTGCGCAAAATAAACTCAGGGCTAAGGGATTTTCAGATGCATTTGTTACACCTTATTATAAAGGCAAGCGGATTACCATTAAGGAAGCTAAAGCGCTGGGTAAATAAAATATCGTGCAAATATTTTCTAAAACCATGTCTGTAAATTCTTTTGTGGAATTATAATCCCCATATAATGCAAAATTTCTCTCAATACCCGGGTTGATTGCCTTTCTGTTTTAAGGTTATTGAATTTTCGTCTTAAAATATAATTAATAGTTTTGAAGCGCATATAAGTTACAACTTGTGATTACGATTTCAAAAGAAGTTAAAGTAGGGCTCATTATAACAAGCGCAATAATTGCCGCCATATGGGGTATCAATTTCCTTAAAGGAAGAGATATATTTTCTAGAACCAAAGAGTATAAAGTAATATACGAACAGGTTAATGGACTGGCAAAGTCCAACATCATAAAGTTGAATGGATTTAAGATCGGACAAGTAGAGAAAATTGTTTTTTTACCTGATAATTCAGGTAAGATTTTAGTTACCCTATCAGTAAATTCATCGGTGTTCATTTCAGAAGATGCAAAGGCCATTATTGCCAATGCTGATTTTTTAGGTACTAAAGAAATTCAGATTGCATTAGGCAGTTCAAAAATGGCAGCTAAGGATGGGGCCGAATTGAAAGGTGAGATGCAGGTTGGATTGATGGAAGCAATCGGCAACCAGGCCGGTCCGGTAAAAGATAAATTTGAAAATCTTTTGCTTTCCATGGACACCCTGGCCAAAAACCTGAATGCAACATTAAATACTGAGAATAAAAGAAATCTTTCTTCTGGTCTGGCCTCTTTATCCGCCACTCTTAAACACTTCGAACACATTTCAGCTTCGCTTGATGAAATGAGTACAGGCAGAAACGGATCGATAAATGCAACAATGGATAATTTAAGTTCAATCACCAGAAATCTGAAAGAAAACAATGATAAGATTGACAACATAGTTGAAAATATTTCGTCAGTCAGTGATTCTCTTGCTGCAGCGAATCTGAAATCAGCCATAGATAACCTGAATAAAAATATGGCTGAGTTTGCAGTAATATTACAGAAGATTAATAATGGAGAAGGTTCACTAGGGGCCTTGCTTAAAGATGATAAATTATATACAAACCTTAATAACAGCGCAGCGCATTTAGATTCATTGCTGATAGATGTTAAAGCAAATCCGAAACATTATGTTCGATTCTCAGTTTTCGGGAAAAAATAGTTCGATCCAAATAGCTTTAGGGTAAGTCGTTTAAGATAAGAATTTAACTCGCATTGCATTGCCTTTTACACGATCTCGTTACAATAATCAAATATGATAGCTAGCATTATTTTTATAATTATCCTGGGGGCAGCAATTTTTCTGTTCACTAAAAATGTGCGCACTATTATCAGGAATATTAACCTGGGTCGAGATGTAGTTATTAATGACAGGAAAGCTGAGCGCTGGAAAATGATGGCTCTTGTTGCCATCGGTCAATCCAAAATGATGGTGCGGCCAGTAGCAGGTTTTTTTCACATACTTATTTATGCAGGTTTCGTCATTGTAAATATCGAAGTACTTGAGATCTTAATTGATGGAATTTTTGGAACACATCGTGTGCTTGCATTTATGGGTGGCTTTTATGATTTCCTTATTGCGTGTTTTGAATATCTTGCTTTAGGAGTTATAGTTGCCTGCGTAATTTTTCTGGCTCGCAGAAACATTCTAAAACTAAAAAGATTCTGGAGTGCGGAAATGACGTCATGGCCTCGAACAGATGCCAACTTAATTCTTACATGGGAAATATTATTGATGTCAGCTTTTTTAACAATGAATGCCTGCGACTCAATTTTGCAAATGCGTGGAGGTGAGTTTGAACATTACACAAAAGCAGGCTCATTTCCGGTTAGTAGTTTACTAGCACCGTTTTTTCAAAATTTGGATGGCCAATCTTTGGTTAACATTGAACGTTTCTGCTGGTGGTTTCATATCATCGGAATTTTAGCTTTTCTTAATTATGTTCCTTATTCGAAGCACTTTCACATTTTACTTTCATTTCCCAATGTTTGGTATAGCAAGCTTAAACCTAAAGGTGAGTTTACCAATTTGGAATCTGTAACCAATGAAGTAAAGCTTATGATGGACCCCACATTAACACCACCTCCGGTTGATCCTAACGCTTCACCTATGCGTTTTGGTGCAAAAGATGTGCAGGACTTAACATGGAAGCAATTGATGGATGCTTATAGTTGCACCGAGTGTGGGCGATGCACAAGTGTATGCCCGGCCAACCTTACAGGAAAAAAACTATCACCTCGAAAAATTATGATGGATACGCGCGACCGTATTACTGAAGTGGGAAAAAATATTGATACAAAGGGAAAAGATTTTAATGATGAAAAATCATTATTAGGCAATTACATTACAGAAGAAGAATTGTGGGCATGCACAACATGTAATGCATGTGTTGATGCCTGTCCTGTGAATATCGACCCGTTATCAATCATCATTGATATGCGCAGGTATCTGGTAATGGAACAATCATCAGCACCTGCGGAGTTAAATGGTATGTTTACGAAAATTGAAAATAACCAGGCGCCCTGGCAGTTCTCACCGGCAGACAGGTTAAACTGGGCTCAGGAAAATTAAGTTTTGTGATTCGAGTTGGAAATTTAATGCGAAACTCAAAACTTTAAACATTAAACACGTAACTGAAATAATGAAAGTAAAAACAATGTCAGAGTTTCTTGCTGCAGGCGAAGCGCCTGAGTTGCTTTTCTGGGTAGGTTGCGCAGGTAGTTTTGATGAGCGTGCGCAAAAGATTACCAGGGCATTGGCAAAAATTCTTGATAGGGCAGGAGTAAGCTTTGCAGTTTTAGGGACTGAGGAATCGTGTACTGGCGATCCGGCCAAGCGTGCAGGGAATGAATTTTTATTTCAAATGCAGGCCATGATGAACATACAGGTGCTTAATGGTTATGAAGTAAAAAGAATTGTTACTGCTTGCCCGCATTGTTTTAATACGTTGAAGAACGAATATCCGCAGTTAGGAGGAAATTACGAAGTAGTGCATCATAGTATGCTGCTGCAAAGTTTGATTAATGAAGGAAGATTGAAAGTGCAGGGTGGTGCTTTTAAAGGAAAGAAAATAGTTTTTCACGATCCCTGTTACTTAGGCCGCGCCAATGATGTTTACGAAGCTCCTCGCGATGTAATAGCAAAGCTCGATTCTGCGCTGAGCGAAATGCATCGCAGCCGTGCCAATGGTTTATGCTGTGGTGCCGGTGGCGCACAAATGTTTAAAGAACCTGAAAAAGGAAATAAAGACATCAATATAGAACGTACTGAAGAAGCGCTTACGCACCAACCAGATGTAATAGCAGTAGGCTGCCCTTTTTGCATGACCATGATAACCGATGGCGTAAAAAACTTTAATAAAGAACAGGAAGTTAAAGTGCTTGACATTGCAGAACTTATTGCTCAGGCAGAAGAACTTTAGTTTAGCTAATAATATCACTTATTAAAAATGATGAAGGGCAAGTGCCTCGATGCATCCATTTGACATGTAGAATAAATTCATTAGCTCCAACCAAATAAATAAGCAGAGAATGAATCAGTTAGAAAAAAATATCAGTTTTTAAAAATATAAATCGTAATATTGCGATTAATATAACACTATGGGACTAACAAAAATTGAAGAGTTTACAGTAAAGGAGAACAAAATAGCTGCTTATGCAAAGGCATTGGCACATCCTGCCCGTGTGGCTATTATTCAAATGTTGCTTAAGAAACAATCTTGCCAGTGTGGTGATATTGTTGACGAGTTGCCATTGTCACAATCTACTGTATCGCAGCATTTGAAGGAATTGAAGGGTGCTGGATTAATAAAGGGAGAAATTGAAGGTGTTAAAACCTGTTATTGTATTGATGAAAAAGAATGGCAACAGGCCAAACTCTATTTAGGCACTTTGTTAAATACTGCTACTATTTCCGGCAGTAAGTGTTGTTAAAAAAATTTGATTTTATATATCGTAATATTACGAATAATCAATATCAATTGTTAACTTTAAATTAAATGAAAATGCAAACAGCAGAAGAAATTAAAACAATGGTAAAAGAAAAGTACAGCGAAATAGCTTTACAGGATAAGGACACTAACGCATCATCGTGTTGTGGTGCTACATCTTGCTGTGATGATGTTTATAACATTATGGCTGATGATTACAAAGAATTAAAAGGATACAATGCGGAAGCAGATTTGGGTTTAGGTTGTGGCTTACCAACACAATTTGCTAAAATCAAGAAGGGTGATGTTGTTATTGACCTTGGTTCAGGAGCTGGTAATGACTGCTTTGTAGCAAGAGCTGAAACAGGCGAAACCGGTAAAGTTATCGGGATTGATATGACTCCGGCAATGATTAACCGCGCAAGAATAAATGCGGAAAAATTAAATTTTCACAATGTTGAATTTCGATTGGGAGAAATTGAATCATTGCCCGTAAGTGCTAATAGGGCAGATGTAATTGTAAGCAATTGTGTATTGAATTTAGTTCCTGATAAAAGAAAAGCATTTAGTGAAATTTACCGGGTACTAAAACCTGGTGGACATTTTTCCATATCAGATATAGTACTTACAGGCGACTTACCAGAAAAAGTTAAACAGACTGCTGAACTATATGCCGGGTGTGTTTCAGGCGGAATACCAAAAGATGAATATATGAATATCATAAAGGATTCAGGTTTCCAAAATATAACCATTCAAAAAGAAAAAAGAATTAGTGTGCCTGATGATATCCTCGCAAATTATCTTTCGGCAGATGAAATATAAGATTACAAG
>JBGARN010000072.1:0-22616 GCA_044230205.1 Bacteroidia bacterium | reverse complement strand
CTGCATCAACAATTTCAAGAAGATTAAACTGGTAACCATCCATTGATTTTTCAACAGCAAAATAATCGCTGTTTAATTCTGATGCTGTTGTCCATTCCAATTGATTGTATTTGTCTTCTGCATGACCTGTAAATGAAAGTAAGGTTACCGGCAGCGGACTGGTGATAGCAACTATTACAGAGTCAAGACAACCATTGGCATCTTTAATTTTTACGTTATAAATACCGGGTGCAACGCATGGGAAAATATTACTGCTTTGATAGGCAGAATTATTGATGCAATAGAGATAAGCAGGCTGACCTATGCTTCCGGTGGCGACAATGTTATGCCCGCAAACTGAAGTGGAATCAATTGCAGAAATATTTGGCCCTGTAACCTGTGATACGGCAACGGTGGTAGTACTGGTACATGCTTTAGCATCTTTAACAGTTATAGTATAGGTTCCCGGAGCTAGCGCAGTAAATACCGGGCTGCTTTGAAAAGTAGTTCCATTTTTACTGTAGGTTAGCAAACCTGTACCACCAATTCCGGTTACTGTAATAGTTCCATCATTTGCAAAGCATGATGACAATGTTGAAACGGCTGTTGCACCTGGTCCTGCAAGATTTATAAGTGTAACCGGCATGGCTTTTAAGCAACCATTGGCATCTTTTACTGTAAGCGGATAGGAGCCTGCCATTAATCCGCTAAAAGAAGTTGATGCCTGGTAAGTAACATTATTAATACTATAAGTTAATGGAGCAACACCACCTGTGGCAGCGGCAAGTATACTTCCATTGCTGTTACCGCAACTGGCATTTGTAAGTGTGGCGGTAAGTGTCTGAGGAACGTTGGGGCTTGTGATTAAAATATTTTTTGAATTCTGGCAACCGTTTGCATCTTTTATAAACACAGTATATGAACCAGCCGGCAATGCATTAAACAGGTTGGAAGCCTGGAAAGTAATTCCATCGAGTGAATATTGTAATGGAGCTGTTCCTCCTGAACCTGTAACTGTAATAGTTCCATTTGAATTTCCGCAGGTGGCCTGGGTTGATGCAAGTGTTAGTGCAGGTGCTGAAATATTTCCAACCGATACAGTTGTAACATTTGTGCAACCGCTTGCATCCTGTATGGTAACATCATAAGCACCTGCTGCTAAACCGGTAAATGTATTGCTGCTTTGAAAAGTAACCCCATCAATACTGTACTGGTACGGTGTTGTACCACTTGTTCCGCTTGCAACCACCACTCCATTACTTGTATTACAAGAAGCAGCAATTGTAAATGCTGTTACTTTCGGGAACGTTCCGTTTGTAATTATTGCTGTAGTTGTCTGATAGCAAAGCAAAGCATCTAAAACAGTTACCGTATAGGTACCTGCAGCCAATCCATTAAAAACATTACTGCTCTGAAAAACCGTTCCGTTAATACTATACTGCAAAGGCGGATTACCTCCGCTGCCTGCTGCTGTTATTACCCCATTCGTATTACCGCATGAAGTTGATGTTGCCATTGCAGTAACCAAAGGTCCGTCAGGATTAACTATGGTATCCATTTTTGTATTCATGCAACCTGTTGCATCCATTACATCAATGGTATAAATGCCAGTGCCTAGATTGGTAAACAAACCACTTGACTGAAAAGGACCTCCATCAAGACTATATTCTACCGGCAAGGTTCCGCCAGTTGATGTTGCATTTATGGTTCCATCGTTCTGCTGACAACTGCCATTTGTTTTTGTTGTGCTTAATGTAGGACCTCCTATGGAAGGAACAACTACAATAATTGTATCATAGCAATGCCATGGATTACCTCCATTATAACTTGCATCATCTTCCATAACAATAGTATGAATGCCACCTGCTAAACCTGTGAAACTGGTATTCAATGCAAAGTTGACCCATGCACCACCGTCAAGGCTGGCATGATAAGGTGTATTATTTCCAATACCATGAAGTGCAATGATGCCGTTATTGGTACCGCAGGCTGTTCCTGTTACTGTAGTTGTACCGGTTGCCGGTACTCCGGCAGTCATATTTACCAATATGGTTTTAGTGCAGCCGTTGACATCCATGGCTGTTAAATAATGCGTGCCAATGGATACTGTTGTGTACAGTTGAGTAGCATTAGGTATAAAAGCTCCACCATCCAAACTATATGTACACGATCCACAGGTAGCTCCATTAACTTTCGGATTAGTTATTTTACCTAACGTTTCATTATTACACAAATAGGGTTCTTTTATTACAACTGTAAAAGCAGTTATACCCGGACCTGAGCCGCTTGTAGTAATAGTAACCATTGAAGACTTTGTGCAACCAGAAGCATCCTGAACATATACATTATAAACACCCGGGGCTACATTTATAAATACATTACTGCTATAGTAATTTATTCCATTGATACTATACTGTAATGGAGGTGTTCCGCCACTGCCTGTAATTGTAATTGTTGCATTATTTCCTGCACAGGTTGCATTCGTAAAAGTAGCTGCAATAGCAGGTTCAGCAATAGTCAGCACAGTTTGCGTTGTAGTGGAAACGCAACCGTTAACATCCCTTACATATACTGTATAATTACCACCGGCTAAACCTGTAAACACATTACTTCCCTGATAAGCAACACCATTGATGCTATATTGTAATGGAGCCACTCCTCCAACAGCATTTGCTGTAATTATTCCACTTGGCGATACACATGAACTCGAGATATTAGTTGCCGTAATTGATAAGCCTGCAACATTAACCATAGTAGCCTGTGAAGTACTTGAGCATCCGTTGGCATCTTTAATGGTTACTACATAAACGCCAGTTGCAAGAGAATTAAATGTACCACTTGCCTGGTAGGTTCCGCTGTTTAATTTGTACTGATACGGAGGAGTTCCACCAGCACCCACAGCGGTTATAATTCCATTGCTTGAACTGCAGGCTGTTGGAGTTAAAGTTAATGCCACAGCAGGCGGAGTGGCTGTAAGGACATTTACAAATACAGCACCAATGCATCCATTTGCATCTTTAACCTGCAACATGTAAGTACCAGCTGCAAGTCCTGAAAATAAAGTGCTTGCCTGGTAGGTAATTCCACCGTTAATACTGTAAGTTAATGCACCAAAACCACCGCTGCCTGCAGCTGTAATAGTTCCGGTATTGGCAATGCAAGATGATGGATTGGTAGTAGCGGTTACCACCGGGCTGTTATTACTTGTAACAGTTGCTGATACGGTATTGATGCAATTGTTTGCATCTTTTACCACAACGATATAGGTTCCGGCAGTAAGTCCGCCAAAGTAATTGCTGCTCTGAAATGTTGTTCCATTAATACTGTACTGTAAAGGGGATATACCGCCTGTACCATTTGCAGTAATACTACCGTTCGCATTGCCGCACGATGCTACTGTAGTTGTAGCTGTTACATTAGGCAATGCAGTTGTGGGCACTGTAACACTCACTGAAGCTATACAACCATTGGCATCCTTAACATATAAAGTATAAATTCCGTTAGCAAGATTACTGAACAACGAAGCGCTTTGGTAGGTGCTGCCATTAATACTGTATTGCAATGGAGGTGTGCCACCTGTTCCAATTGCAGTAATGCTGCCATTATTGGTATTGCAAAATGTACTTGCAGGAATACCTGCTACCGCTGGAGAATTTGCACTAAGTATAGTAACACTAACTGCATTGGTGCAACCATTTACATCTTTAACAGTAAGTGTATAGGTACCGGCATTAACCCCGGTAAAAATATTACTTGTTTGAAATGTTGTGCCGTTAATACTGTATGTTAATGGTGGCACACCCCCTGAGCCATTTGCCGTAATGGTTCCGGTGTTGCTTCCGCATGTAGCATCTGTCTTTGTATAAGTTGTTAAAGGGCCGTTGGCATTTAAAATTGTAACTTGTGCAATGTTGCTGCAATTATTTACGTCCTTAACTGTAACTGTGTATAAACCGGCAGGCAAATTCACAAACGTATTACCGGGCTGAAAATTAATTCCGTCAATACTATAAGTATAAGGAGCTGTTCCGCCTGCAGCTGCCACAGTTATAGAGCCGGTGCTGGCACTACATGCGGAGTTGGTAACAGCGGGTGTTACTGCAGGTCCTGGCAGCATAAAAGTAGTATTGGTAACTGAGCCACTGCAAATCTGGTTAACCGTTGCTTTTATGGTGTAAGTTACATTCGGACTTAAACCATTAAATATACCGGTGGTGTTAGTTGCAATTTGTGTAGCACCATTGTATAAAACATAGGTAACAGTTGATCCTACAGGAGGTGCAGGGCTAACTGTAGCTGTTGCTGATAAAGTTCCGCAACTAGAACTAACATTTAGTGTAAATGCATTTACATTGCAGTTGTAAGACGATACATCAAATGAACCTACAAAACCTTTTCCGGAAGCATATAGCAGTTTTTGAGAATCATCAAATGCCAAATCGTAAACAGCACTGCTTGCAAAACCCGGAATAGAAATATCTGCCTTTGCTGCATCATCAAAAATACTTCCATTAAATGAATATACTTTAATAGTTCCATTGGGAGCACCAACGAAAATATTATTGCACTCATCAGCAATAATACCACCGCTCATTAATTTGGTGTTTCCGGCAATGGTTAATGACGTACCTACACCGGCACCGGTTGCTTTATTAAAAGCTTTTAAATTTAATCCATCCCAGTAGAACAGGTAAGAAGAGTTAATTGCAAACACATTACTTGAATTATCAATTTCAGGTCCAACCAGGTAAGGACGATTTGCAATTTCCTGGATAGAGATAAATCCTGATGCAACATTCCATGCAACTGAAGCCCCGCTGTAAGGGAAAGTGTTTTTATAAATTTTATTGGATAATGATGGCGTTCCATATAATGAACCATAGATGGTATACAGGTCATTGTTAGCCGGATCAATAATTACATCAGAAATATCCTGAGCCCATCCACCGGCTCCATATGGAATTCCGGTAACATTTAATGAGGTTATGGCTGTAGCCGGAGGAGTAACAATGCCGAAATTTATATTGGAATTTGTACCACCACCTGCTATAAAAAGTCTTGGTGTTCCATTGTTGCATTGCCAGTACATTTTCCAGTTTTCCATAAAACTTGGATTGGCTGTGCTGATATAATTATCATAAATGCCGGTTGTGTTAATCCTGATGATACGGTGGCCAACACCGGAAACAAAACCTTGTCCGCAATAAATATTACCGGTAGTTTTTTCAACAACCCATCCTCCATAATAAGTTCCGAAAGTCCATGATGGAATGGTAAGCGCACCGCTAAAAGTCCACTGCAAAGCTCCGGCAGAATTAAATTTAGCAAGCTTGTATGTGGAACCGTTTCCGCCACCTGTTACATATACATTTCCTGCATAATCAAAGTCAACATCTTTTGCAATTCCTGCATTAACTCCTGTTCCTGTAAGGTTTCCTGTGCCGGATACAAAAGGATCAATTACAATACTTTTTGATGCATCCATGTTGTACGGCAAAGCAAAGCTTACTTCTTTGTCCTGTAGCATAAAGTTTGATTTCATCTGGGGAATATTACTTTTTTCAGCACTTGCAGTTTCCCCATAATAGCTAACAGGAATTGATTCTTCTGTTACACCTGCTTTCGATTTCAGGATTAAATTACCATTGTTATCAATTTTTATTTTCCATAAATCTCCACCATAACGCATTTTTATTTTACTCCAATCGGCTCCTGGTTTAAGTAACAAACTGTATTCAAAACCGATTTTTTTGCCAGCTACAAAAGTGTAAACCATATCAACTCCGTTATATAAATTCTTATAAGTAATTTTTTTATAAGCACGAGCTTTTTCCGGCATAAAACCATAGGTATGGTATTCAGGCGTTTCATCTTCTGCAATTACTTCCGCATTTGCATTGGCATTCACCCACTCCATCGTAATTGCGCAATCAGTTACTTTTAATTCTTCAATTTCTTCTTCCTTTTTCTTTTTGTCTTTTCTGCGTTCTTCTTTCTCTTGCTCTGCCAAAGTTGGTCCGCTTATTTTTCGATGCATATAAATTAAACCCCTGGAAGTAAACAAAACAGGTATTCCAAAACCTTCATATCCAAATTTTATTTTGCCCATGTTCGGATATTGAGAATAAGTATCACCATACTGACCAATATTTTCTATAAAACGATTATTGATACCATACAGGTCATTATCAATACCTCTTACATAAGTGGCAGCACCAATAGAATAATCAATTGGCGACTGCGCTTGAATACTTGTTTGAATTGCCAATGCAATTAAAAAAAAGAAGAAATATTTAAAGGTTTTCATTTTAAATTTATATGGTTATTCATTTCAATTACTTTTCACTAACATTTTTTACATTCATAATGATGACGGCCAGCAGTTCAAATAATTCATGCGATTAACACTACCCGAAACTCAACTAAACCTCATTTTAATTTAACGAAATGGATTTTTTTCAGATGAAAAGCAATTGATGCGCTAAGCACAACTGACATCTAAATAAGGCTATCCGTATTACATTGCCGTAATAATGATACCCAACGGGAAAAAATCAAACCTTAGGGGGGTGAAAAATAGTTCCAACTATACGAAGTGGAATAAACAAATGGTTAGTGTTACTAAGTTTTACAGGCTCATTAATATTAACAGGAGCATTTATTAAAACACTTGAAGGCAACACCTGGTCACTAATTGCTGTTGTAAATCCATGATGCGATGGGAGCCTGTTATGGTTAGCAGGATCCGATTGCTCATGCTTGTAATTTGCATAGTGCATTACCATAAAGTCAATAAAACCTATGCCCGGGGTTTCAACATTTTTGTGATGTTGATAATGCTTAATAAGCAAAGGCACCTCAGAAAATTCGAAAAAGCTATTCCCCGGAAACAAACTTCCGAAGAACATATAAGAAGCCATAATAATAGCCACGGTCTTTTTCATGCTTCAAAAATATAAAGAAGATTATTCGATTTTTATGACTTTTATCACCTCCGATTATTTAAAATAAAGGTGCCTTATAAAAGCAGTTAAACCAGATATTATTTCGATATGTTATTTTAAAGTAACTTTCTCTGTAATATCATTGTAATTCAGTCTTACCACAACGCTATAGATAATAACCTGGATATAATATATAACGTAAAATTGCCAAGAAATATGAATCAATAGAAAGGAATTCCGTTTAGCTTGAGAAGAAACCAGGAAGTAGAATTTTAATAGGAACATTTATTAAATATGTAAAAGTACCATGGAACAAATTAATTTCAGAAAAGCTACCTCTAATGATATTGAAACACTAGCAAGCTTACGCACTGAATTCTTAATTGAATTGTTAGGACCCCAAAAAAATGAATCCGTAACAGAATTGAGGAAACAACTGACCGGGTATTTGCAACAGTCAATGCCTAACGGTACCTATGTTAGTTATGTAGCAATTAACAATGATTACATTGTTTCCACAGGTGGCATGACAATCAGGGATCAACCGGGAAATTTCAAAAACCCAACAGGAAAGGTAGGCTACATAATGAACATGTATACCATACCTGAATTCAGAAAAAGAGGAATAAGCACTGCTATTTTAAACCTGCTGATGGCTGAAGCAAAAGAATTGGGTATTACAGCTCTGGAATTGCATGCAACAAAAGAAGGTGAATCAATATATATAAAAAGCGGGTTTAAACTGCATAGTGAGCCTACTTATCGTAAGTATGATAACCAATCTTTAAAATAAGGTTTACATATTTTCACCTTGCAACTTGTGCTTAAATAGACACTTTAGGTTGTTCATTAATATTTGCAACTAAAGTAGCTGGCCAGATTACTTGTCCTTCATTAATAACAGCTTATAAATTTCTTCGGCAACAAAACTTCCTCCATCAGCAAAAGCTGCAGTTACAATCCTGTTTTCAGTATCGGCCATAAATATGTTTATTCCTTCCTTCCTGTTTTCCTTATTACACACCTTAACATTGGCTCCTCTTTTTATCAGTTCATTTTCCATATCAACCGGAAGCAACTTTCCATAATCAGCTTCAGCCATAAATTCTTTTTCGCACCAGGTAGGGAAACAGGTTACTGTTTTACCCTTAACCAGGTATTCATTAGACTGAAGCTTTATGTTAAGTAAATCAGCAGTGCCATGACCAAGTGCTCCTATTACACCTCCTGATTCGTATATGGTGGCCGCTATCTCAGCAATTTTCTTATCACTATAAACATCCCAAAAGTGCCCATATCCACCAGGATATATAATTGCTGAATATTCTTTTGGCTTAATATCAGATGGAATAATTGTGTTGGATGTTTTATTAATAAATAACGGGTTGCTTACAATATTTTTAAGAACCTGCACAGTATCTCCTTTATGGTAAATAGCTGCCTTACCTCCTTTGGGTGATACGATATCTACTGCTACATTGTGTTGAATGAAATAATCAAATGGAATTGCAATTTCCATTAAATAAGTTCCGTTTATTTTTCCATTAACCTTCTCCACATTACTTGCTACGATTAAAACTTTAGGCTGCGCTAATAACAATAAAGGAAAAAACAGAGGAAGAATAACAGCAGGTATTTTCATTTCTTAATTTTGCTTACCAACAATAATAAAAAAAATTCGGGCACCCAGATTGTGTTATTGGGAGCTACTTATCTTAAACTTTTACACTGAAGCAGCATGCCTGCCTGCAATCCAACCTGTAGTCCATGCATTTTGAAAATTAAAACCACCGGTTACTCCATCCACATTAATTACCTCACCTGCAAAAAACAATCCCGGTATTTTTTTCGATTGCATAGTTTGCATATCAATTTCTTTTAGGTCAACACCTCCAGCTGTTACAAACTCTTCCTTAAAAGTTGTTTTGCCCTTTACATGTAATTGATGGTTCAACAGATTTTGTATTAAGGCATTTAATTGCTGCTTGCTTATTGAAGCCCAGTTTACCTCGTCACCTATGTTGGAAAGGTTACAAATCCTTTCCCAGAAGCGATTGGTTAAAATTTCGAATTTGGTATTGGAAACTTTCCTGGTTGGAGATGATGATTTGATCTGAAGCAAATATTCACGCAGTTTTTCTTCATCCCATTCTGAAAGAAAATTAACAGTGATTGTAAAATCATAATTCATTGCTTTTAAAAGTAATGCTCCCCATGCCGAAAGTTTCAAGACTGCAGGGCCGCTTAATCCCCAATGAGTAATAAGCACCGGGCCGGTTTGTTCAAGTTTGGTTTTATTGATTTTAAGCCTTGCCTGAATTGCTGTGCCTTCTAATCCTTTGAAGGGTGAATCAGGAATATTGAAAGTAAAAAGTGAAGGCACAGGTGGAATTATTTTTATACCAAGTTTTGTAATCCAGTCATAACTTTTCAATTCAGGATGACCACCTGTTGCTATGATTACCTTGTTGCATTTAAAATTTTCTCCCGACTGAAAATTTATTTCAAAGCCACCTCCTGCTTTTTCAATGCTGGAAATTCCGCAATTTGTTTTGATGTTGATGTTAAGTTCATGCGCCTTGTGTAGCAAACATTCAATAATGGTTTGCGAATCATCCGTAACCGGAAACATTCTTCCATCAGCCTCCGTCTTTAACTTCACACCATTTGATTCAAACCATTTAATAATATCGAGCGTATAATATTTTGAAAACGGACTTTTTAATTCACGTTCACCGCGGGGATAATTCTGCACTAAAACATTTCTATCAAAACATGCATGGGTTACATTGCAACGTCCTCCCCCACTTACCTTAACTTTTGATAACAACTTGCTGCTTTTTTCAAAGACAAAAACTTTTGCATCCGGGTTTGTTTCAGCACAGGTTATTGCCGCAAATATTCCTGCAGCACCTGCACCTATAATTGCTACGCAATTGGTTTTGGGTTGTTCCATTTTAATTTGAAGTTTTCAAAAGTATATCTTTGTTTGGAACAAGGGGTTTAGAGGATTTGGAAACGAGAAAATTTTGAAACTCACTATTATTACTTTTTTATTGAATAACGTATGTTTGCAAATCATATACTCCCAATTATACTTATATACCATAACCTATGAAGAGAGCAGTATTTCCGGGTTCCTTTGACCCTTTCACTACCGGCCATGCAGATATTGTAAGGCGTGCAGCCAATTTATTTGATGAAATAATTATAGGTATTGGCACCAATGGTAGTAAGGCTTATATGTTCAGCAAAGAGCAACGCGAAGATTTTATTCGTAAAAGTTTTGCCGGCAATGAAAACATAAAAGTGATGCATTATGAAAAACTTACCATTGACTTTTGTAAAAAAGTTGACGCAGGCTTTATTGTAAGGGGTTTAAGAAATAGCACTGATTTTGAATTTGAGACCGCAATTGCCCGAATGAATTATGAAATGAACCGGGATATTGAAACAATTTTTATCCCTTGCTCTCCTGCACATGTGGCCATATCATCAACTATAGTTCGTGATATAATTCGCAATGGCGGCAATGCTCAGCAGTTTTTACCATTTAAGCTATAGGTAGTATAAATAATATTAAGCAGGTTAGACTAACCTATATTAAATCCGGATTTTTCTTTAGCCAAAAAGTAATCCATTAAATTATCAATTGGTTTTTGAATGATTTTGCCAACTATAATGTTGCGTGGTTTTGCAGCTTCTTTAAGTATATCGGCAAAGTGATAGGCAATTGAACCGATAAAGTGAACAGGTACATTATTAAAGCCGCTAATGTTGCAAACATTTACATCCATAAATTCGCCCATGCCTTTAAGCACCAGGTTTTTAATGTATGGATGATCGCGGTGCTGAGAAAGGAATTTAGAGAATGAGGCCAGGTAAACATTAACACCAGATTTGTAGTAAATATTTTCCATTATGGTTTCCTTAGTCAGATGATAGTTGTTTTCAAAATCGGCATGAATATCAGGTGGAAGTATTTTATAGAGAAAATAAGCAAGCAACTTTTTACCATAATAAGTTCCGCTGCCTTCATCACCTATTATATACCCTAAGCCGTGATTAAATTCATGCACTCTCTTGCCATCATAATAGCAGGAATTAGAACCGGTACCTAAAATACAGGCAATACCAGGTTCATCGCCACAGGTAGCATATGCACTGGCATCCAGATCATGGCCAACATTAATGCTTGCATTTGGAAAGACCTTTTTTAAACCATCAGCAATAATCTGGTTGCGGGTGGGATGCGAACAGCCTGCTCCAAAAAAGAATATTCGGTGTACTTCATTTGCATGAGCCATAAGCCCGTGAATACCTGAGAGTTCTTTTACAACAATCTGGGAATCATGAAAGAATGGATTAAATCCCATTGAAACATAATCGCCAACGAGCTCGCCTTTAAAACATAGTTTCCAATCGGCTTTAGTTGAGCCACTGTCTGCTACAAGTAACATAGTTTGGGTTTAAATTGTGAGTATTAGCTTTCATTAAATTTTTAAATAGAAAGCAGTGATGCAATTCGTAAAAGTTCTTTGTCGAGTTCAAAATCTTTTGTTGTTGCTTCTGCAAAAGGTGTTAAAGCAACTTTGTTATTAATCAATCCAACCATCTTGCGCGATTCACCGTTTATCAAGGCTTCAACTGCAGCTACACCAAGCCTGCTTCCCAACAAACGATCAGCTACACTTGGTGATCCGCCCCGTTGAATATGGCCTAAAACCACAACCTTTGTATCATAATAGTCAAATTGCGATTTCACCTTTTCGGCAATTTTATAGGCCCCTCCACCATGTTCGCCTTCGGCAACTATTACTATGCTTGATGATTTTTTGTTTTGAGCGCCTTCTTCTAAAATTTCAATCAAATCATTAATTGAAGTGCTGCGTTCAGGCAATAAAATATACTCGGCACCACCAGCAACACCTGCAGCCAATGCTATGCAACCCGAATCGCGACCCATCACTTCAACAAAAAACAAACGATTGTGCGATGCCGCTGTATCGCGAATTTTATCAATTGCATCAATAGCAGTATTTACTGCAGTATCATAACCCAGTGTAAAATCAGTACCGTACAAATCATTATCAATTGTACCCGGGATTCCAATTGTGGGAACACCAAACTCCTGGAAAAAAATTTCAGCACCAGTAAAAGTACCGTCACCGCCTATAGCAACAATGCCATCGATGTGATTTGCCATTAAATTATCATATGCTTTTTTCCGCCCGGCCTTGGTTTTAAAATTTTCGCTGCGAGCTGATTTCAGTATTGTTCCGCCCCTATGAATCGTATTACTTACTGACCTTGCCGTCATAGGTATAAAGTCGCCCTCAATCATGCCTTCGTAACCCATCATGATTCCATCAATTTTCTTGTGGTAATAGATTGCTGTTCGTACTACAGCTCTTATAGCCGCATTCATTCCCGGTGAATCACCACCTGAAGTAAATACTGCCATCTTTTCAATTGATTTATTCATACCTAAATTTAAACTCGCAGCAAGTATAGATTTTTAAATGAAAAAGATGCTGCCAAATATAGTGTATAATATACACTAAGCAATTCTGATTTTTGGTTCTGTTTGCATTAATAGGCTGCAAAAACAACTTAAATATATTTGCACAGCACAAAGTGATTAGGTAAAACTTACCACACTCTAAATAAATCATCAAACTTTACAAGATGAAAAAACATAACCCTGACTACCACAATACATTTTCAATCGACACAGCCATTTTCGGGTTTGATGAAGGAAACCTGCGTATGCTGCTTATTGAAAGAGCGGAAGAAGCTTTTATCGGGCAAATGGCATTACCGGGAAATCTAGTAAAAGATGATGAAGACCTTGACACTGGGGCGGCTCGTATATTATATGAACTAACCGGGTTAAAAGATGCACACCTGGAACAACTCTATACCTTTGGTGATGTTAACAGGCACCCGTTAGGCAGAGTAATAACGGTAGCCTATTATTCATTAATCCGTATTAAGAAATATAAACTGCAGCCCAAAATTTCATTTGCAAAAAGGGCAATTTGGGTTTCGGTATCTGAAATTCCGCAGCTTGCATTTGATCATAACCTTATTGTTGAGAAAGCACTGGACCGTTTAAAAAGCAAACTTCGTTATAAACCAATAGGATTTGAGCTTCTGCCCGAAAAATTCACCTTATCCCAGCTTCAGGATTTATATGAGAGTATTTTGCAGATACCTATTGATAAAAGAAATTTCAGAAAAAAAATGCTCAGCTATGATTTACTGATTGAACTGGATGAAAAACAACAGGGAGTAAGTCACAGGGCGGCTAAGTTGTATAAATTTGACAAAAAGAGGTACGAACATTTGGATAAGCTTGGTTTTAACTTTCAATTGTAAAAAAATATTAAAAACATTTGGAATTGAAAGATACTTAGTGTTAGATTTACACCAAGATTATTATTTTAAACATTAAATTTTAAGCAAATGAAAAAACTTTACGTATCAATTTTTACAATCGTAGCAATGGCAGCCACTGCCAGCGCACAAAACACAACTGTTACACTGCGAGTTGACATGTCAGCAGCAATGCTGGGCGAAGCCGGAGGAGCATGTGCTCAAACTGCTTTCGATCCAGCGGTGGATGTTGTAGAAGCAATGGGAGCAGACCTTAACGGATGGTCAGCACCTGAAACTGTACCTTGCGGTTCAGCATTTACACCTGATCCTTCAGTAGATTTCACTCCAATGACTGCGGGTTCCATGATTTACGAAAAAACCTTTGTAATTGCATCAATTGGCAATCCGGCTGATATGCCATTTAAGTTCCGTTGCGACCATTCATGGGATAATGACGAATTACGCGGAGTTGGTGATGGTAACCGCCATTTAGACATTTCAACAATAGGCGGAGTTGGCGGAAACTATATTGTTGAAGCAGTTTTTGATGTTGACGGTATTACTGTTACTGCAAGTGCTATTAACGAGTTTAATGCCAATTACAGCATAAACCTTTATCCAAACCCAGTAAAATCAAATGCAGTGTTTAATTTCAGCCTTTTGAAGAATTATAGTGTTTCTTTAAAAATTTATGACTTACTTGGCAAAGAAATTAAGACTATTGCTGCAGGAGATTTAAGTGCTGGTACTTATACCTTTAATTGGAATGCCGATAATAATAATGGAACAAAATTAAACAACGGATGTTATTTTTATTCCTTATATTTGGACAATACAAAAGTTAAAACAGCAAAAATTTACATCGTTAAATAAAGAAAGTTTTCATGCTTTTCATCCGCGGTAAGACATGAAAACCAACCGGCATTTTACTTGTTACAATCATTAACTTACTCATACTCTATATCGGATGAAATTAAAACTCACCATATTATCAGCGCTATTTAGCTGCCTCTATTTATTTATTGCTAAAGCGCAACAGCCGGTTACCTGGGAACCTTACTTCTGTACTGATAATGATTCCCTCACTGTTTATTATTATGCTGACCAGGGTAATGGTGCGTTAAACAATGTTTCGCCCATATATGCGCACACTGGCGTTATTACCAATTTAAGTGTGAGTCCTTCAGACTGGAAACACGTAAAAAGCAGCTGGGGTGTAAATGACCCTGCAACCCAATTAACTCCTCTTGGAGGTAATTTGTTTAAAATAAAATTTCATGTACGGAATTATTATAATGTACCGGTAAGTGAAACCATATTAAAAGTTGCATATGTTTTCAGAAACTCAACTTCAACCATAGTTGGCCGTAATGTTGATGGCAGTGATATATTCATTCCTATTTATGATGCCGGTTTAAACGTAAAAATTAAGCAACCCGATAATTTACCAAGTAATGTGCTGGTGGTGGCTAACGGTGGCACAATATCCTTTACAGGGCTGGCATCGCAAACATGCAATCTATCTCTTTACCTGAATAATAACTTAATTACTTCGTTAACCAATGCCGACTCACTTTCGCATACTATAACTGCAACACAAACAGGGCTTAACTGGATTCACTTTTATGGTACTGATGGAATCACTACCAAGGTAGATTCTTTTTCATTTGTGGTGAACCCGCCTTTGAATATTTCACCATTACCTCCTAATACCAAGGATGGCATTACTTATATAAATGACTCTACGGTTATTCTGAATTTATATGCACCCAATAAAAATTTTGTTTATGTTATAGGATCATTTAATAACTGGCAGGTTAATACAGGCTATTATATGAACCGCGATCCTGATGGAAAACATTATTGGTTACAAATCAATGGACTTACTCCATTGCAGGAATATACCTACCAGTATTTTGTAGATGCATCAATACGGATTGTAGATCCATATGCAGATAAAATAGTTGATCCATGGAACGATTTTTCAATTGACAATAGCACGTATCCAAACAAAACTCCATATCCTACCAACTTAACAACTGGCATTGTTAGTGTTTTACAAACTGCACAGGTTCCGTATAACTGGAATATTACTTCATTTACAAAACCTCCAAAAGAAAAATTAGTGATTTATGAATTATTGGTTCGCGATTTTATTGCCAAACACAATTATCAGACATTAATTGACACTTTAGATTATTTACAACAATTAGGTATTAACGCCATTGAGCTAATGCCTCCAAGTGAATTTGAAGGAAACATCAGCTGGGGATATAATCCAAATTATTATTTCGCACCTGATAAGTATTACGGCACTAAAAATAAGTTTAAGGAGTTTATTGATGCCTGCCATCAGCGCGGAATAGCTGTAATTATGGATGTGGTATTAAACCATTGCATGGGAACATCACCATTTGCAATGTTGTACTGGAACAGCACACTTAACCAACCTGCTGCCAATAATCCCTGGCTCAATCAAACTGCAACACATGATTTTAATGTAGGCAATGACTTCAACCACGACTCACCCGATACACGTTACTTTGTTGACCGCTTTACCGAATACTGGCTGCAGGAATATAAAATAGATGGATACAGGTTTGATCTCGCAAAAGGATTTACGCAAACTTATTCTGTTGGCAACATCGGATTGTGGGGACAATATGATGCATCGCGTGTGTATAACATCACACGCATGTGCGCGCATATCGACTCGGTAAGTGCGGGGGCTTATAAAATACTGGAGCTGTTTGCTGATAACAGTGAAGAAACTGTTTATGCTAACCAGGGAATTATGCTTTGGGGTAATTCAAATTATAACTACAACGAAGCCACTATGGGCTGGGTTAATACTTCTAATTTCAGTTGGGCATCCTATCAGCAGCGCGGCTGGAATCAGCCATCACTGGTAAGCTATATGGAAAGCCATGACGAAGAACGGCTGATGTATAAGAATATTCAATATGGCAATTCAGGTAGTGCACCTGCTTATGATATTAAAGATACTATTACCGGTTTGGCGCGTGTGGAACTGGCTGCTGCTTTTTTTATTCCGATTCCGGGTCCAAAAATGATTTGGCAGTTTGGTGAAGTAGGCTACGATTATTCCATTAATTACTGTTCGAATGGCACCATTAATACTGCATGCCGTGTAGACCCGAAACCAATTAAGTGGAACTATTATACACAGTTCGCAAAACGTAAACTCTATAATGTATTTGCTTCATTAAATATGCTAAAAACCAATTACCCGGTTTTTTCAACAACCAATTACCAGATACAATTCAACGGACAGTTTAAACGGTTGCACCTGAATGATCCTTCAATGTATGTTACCATACTCGGAAATTTCGGAATAACATCAGGTAATATGGATCCAAATTTTCAGTCTACCGGCTGGTGGTATAATTACTTTACTGGCGATAGTATATATGTAAATAATGTTCACGATCCTGTTACATTAGATCACGGTGAATACAGATTATACACCAACGTACACATTCCGCCATTTGCAATTAACCTGGGAGTTGAAGATTACCCGTCTGAAGTAATAAATTATTTTAAGGCATATCCCAACCCTTCAATTAATTCTACAACTATAGCATATGATTTAACACAAACCTGCGATGTAACATTGGCCATATTTAATTCATCAGGAATAAAAGTTAAATCAGCTGCATTAGGGAGACAAACAACCGGGCACTATGAATTAAACTGGAATTTGACAAATGACAGCGGTAATAAAGTAAGTAACGGCATGTACTTTTATATACTTACCACAGGCAATAAAACTTACTGCAATAAAATTATAGTTCAGCAATAAGAATTAGATTTTTTATGGAGGCCCGCATTTATTCGTCATCTGCGGGCTTTCATATCAGGCGCCAATTTTATTATAAATTTAACCCGCATTAAAAAAACGGTATGCGGATAAAGACACTTTTCCTGTTAGCATGTACATGTAACATTTTCATTTTTCATACTTGCTCTGCGCAATACTTTCAACAAGAAGTAAATTATAAAATTGATGTAACGCTCAATGACAAGCGCCATAGTTTGTCAGCATCAGAAACTATTATTTACAAAAACAATTCGCAGCAGGCCTTAACTGAGCTTTACTTTCACCTTTGGCCTAACGCTTATAAAAATCGCGAAACAGCTCTTTGCAAACAGCTGGTTAAAAATGGCGAAACAGAATTGTTTTTCGCCAGCGAAGATGAACGAGGATTTATTGACAGCCTTGATTTCAGAATTAACCAGCAACCAATACAATGGATGCCGGATTCTCAACACATAGACATTTGCAAACTTATTTTAAATGAACCTTTGCAACCTGGTATGTCAGCTATAATTACAACACCTTTTTATTTAAAGCTTCCCTCAGCTAAGTTTTCCAGGCTTGGCCATTTAGACCAGGCATATATGATTACTCAATGGTTTCCCAAACCTGCTGTTTTTGATCAACTCGGTTGGCATGCCATGCCTTATCTTAACCAGGGTGAATTTTTTTCAGAGTTTGGTTCGTTTGAGGTAAACATAACCTTACCAGCAAATTATATTGTAGCTGCAACAGGCGACTTACAGAACAGTGAAGAATTGCAATTTCTGGAGCAGAAAGCACTTGAAACTTCAAAAATCAGTTCATTCACTAATGACATGAGTTTTCCCAGGAGTGACAATGCATTTAAAACACTTACCTATAAGCAAGATAATGTTCATGATTTTGCCTGGTTTGCTGATAAGCGCTATCACGTATTGAAAGGTGAAGTGGAATTGCCATCCTCTAAAAGGAAAGTAACGCTGTGGAGCATGTTTACCAACTCCGAACCTGAACTATGGAGTAAGTCAATTGAATATATGCACGATGCAATTGACTTTTATTCATCACAAATTGGCGAGTATCCTTACAACCAGGTAACAGCGGTAGACGGAACCATTAGTGCCGGCACAGGTATGGAGTATCCTAATGTAACTGTAATTGGTCAATCCTTTTCACCATTTATGTTAGAAGTTGTGATTACACATGAAATCGGGCACAATTGGTTTTATGGAATGTTGGGTAATAATGAACGTATGAATGGATGGATGGATGAAGGAATAAATTCATACTACGAAATGCAATACGTATTGCATAAATATCCCCCGCATCTATTTGGCAATAAAAACGAAATGGAGGGTATCGGAATATTTGGTAAACTATTGGGTGCTGATCAATTTGATTACAAAGCCATGAATTTGAATGAATACCTTTTCAGCGCCCGCACATGGAACAATCAACCTTTGAATTTGCCTTCAACCAGTTTTACTGAAATTAACTATGGAGTAATAATGTATAAAAAAACAGCTATTGTTTTTGATTATCTAAAGGAGGTTTTGGGTGATAGTTTATTCAAAAAATGCATGCAAAATTATTTTTCAGATTGGAAGTTTAAGCATCCTTCGCCTGTGCATCTTCGGTCGAGCATTGAAGGAACATCAGGAAGAAAATTGAACTGGTTTTTTGACGATTTAATTTCTACGAATAAAAAAGTTGACTATAAGATCTGCAAAGTAGGAAATGAAAAAGACAGTATATATAATGTTACCCTAAAAAACAATGGCTCTATTGCCTCACCTGTAACCCTATCAGCATTTTATGGTCTAACAGATGTTAATCACAAAAATAATTTTATCCGTACCAATGGTTTGTTTAAAAAAACAGAACCGTTGAAACTGAAATTTTTTTCAGGCATTGAGCAACCTCGTTTTACCGAAATTTATTTCTCACCGGTGATTGGCTGGAACAACTACGATAAGTTTATGCCCGGTATTATTTTTCATAATACGGGAATTATTCCAAAACAAGTGGAATATACAGTTATGCCAATGTACGGCATTAACACCAATTCGCTTAACGGCTCTGCTTCGCTTTCATACCAACATTATTTCAGCGAACAATTAAACCTGAAATTTAATGTTATCATAAATCATTATAACATTGGGAAAACAACTTATAGCAATGTAGATCCACAGCAAACTTTTTTTTACGGTTACACCAAAATTCAACCTGATGCAGAACTGCAATTCAGAAAAAATGCAACAGCTGACATTACCCATAAAATAATTTTAAAGAACTACTTTGTAACATCAGATAATGTATTTGTTCGTGAGGGCAATTCTGTAACACAATCTTCTGAAAATGCATATTACAATGAATTAATCTATCGTCTTGACAACAAGCGAACACTTGACCCCCTTGATTTATCAGCCAACTTGCAAACGGGAGAAGAGTATATGAAAACATCAATCGAAGCAAACTATAATTTCAGTTACAAAAAAAGACGAAAGGGAATTTCATTGCGTTTCTTTACAGGAAGCTTTATTTATTATAAAACAGATGCTAATGTCAATTTCAGGATGAGTGCGTTCAATGGTTTTGATGATTACCTGTTTAATGAAATTTATTTTGCGCGCACTGAAACTGATAATTCAAAAATTGGTTCGCGGCAATTTGCTGAATATGACGGGGCATTTAAAGTAAATACTGCTGTGGGTCAAACTGATAAATGGATTGCCTCTCTAAATATTAAAATAACTGTTCCGGGTTTACCTGCAATGCTTTATACTGATTTTGGCACCTACTCTAATGCAAAAAATGCCTACGAAGGTTCTAAAGCGCTGATGTATAATGGCGGTATAGGTATATGGTTGATAAGAGATGTAGCTGAAGTTTATTTTCCCTTATTTTATTCAAGCGATATTAGTAAGAACTTATCAGCAAACAGTGTTGATAAATTTGGTGAACGCATAAGGTTTCAGCTTAACTTTAATTTGATGAATCCTTTAAAATTACAACGGCAACTTTTTAATCAGTAATACAGCGCTATGCGAAACAAGATTTATTTTATTTCTGATTTCCACTTAGGTGTTCCTGATTATGAAAGGAGTTTAGAGCGCGAAAAAAAAATCGTCAGGTGGCTTGATATGATTAAGCCTGATGCTTCTGAACTTTACCTGTTGGGAGATGTGTTCGATTTTTGGTTTGAATACAGGCATGCTGTGCCTCCAGGGCATGTAAGGTTATTGGGCAAACTTGCTGAGTTGAGTGATTCAGGAGTTACAATCCACTATTTTACCGGGAATCATGATATGTGGGTTTTTGAATACCTGCCCAAAGAAATCGGGCTTACTATTTACCGTGAACCGGTTATAAGAACTTACAACAATCATAAATTCTTTATTGGCCATGGAGATGGTCTTGGTCCTGGTGACTATGGATATAAATTTATCAAAAGGGTTTTTTCCAGTAAAATTTCACAGTGGCTATTTGCCAGGTTTCATCCGAATTTTGGAGCCTGGCTTGCAAAATATTTCAGCCGCAAAAGCCGGGTAGCAACAGGAACATCAGATGAAACATGGCTTGGTGATGACAAAGAATTTCTGATGATATTCTGTAACGAATATTTAAAGAAAGAGCAAATCGATTATTTTATTTTTGGCCACCGTCATTTGGTAATTGATAAAAATATCGGGAAGTCATCGCGATACATTAACCTGGGCGAATGGATCAACAACAGTTCCTATGCTGAGTTTGATGGCGAACAGCTTTACCTAAAGGAATTCGAAAAATAAAATCAGGCATTCATTGATTGCGGAATGCTAACTCCAACCTTTTCAACCAACTCAGCCAGGCGAGTAGAATAGCCCATTTCATTATCATACCAACCCACCACTTTTACCATACGACCAACAACAGTAGTAAGCAATGCATCAAATATGCACGAATGCGTATTACCAATAATATCACGACTAACGATAGGATCTTCTGTGTATTCAAGTATACCTTTCATGGTTGAATTTGCCGCTGCTTTAAAAACAGCATTAATTGAAGAAACATCAGCCTGGTTTTTTAGAATGCAAGTAATGTCAGTCATAGACCCATCAATTACCGGAACACGAATACCAGCACCTCCCATATTGCCCTTCAATTCAGGAAAAATTACTGTAATAGCTTTTGCAGCACCAGTTGTGGTTGGAATAATAGAATGTGCCGCTGCACGGGCTCTTCTTAAATCCTTATGTGGTGAATCATGAAGATTCTGATCGCTTGTATAAGCGTGTATGGTAGAAATAAATGCACTTTCAACTCCCCAATTATCATTCAGTAATTTAATCATGGGTGCTGCATTATTGGTAGTGCACGAAGCATTGGAAATTATTTTTTCGCTACCGTCAAGTATATGATCATTTACTCCTAACACAACTGATTTAATATTGCCTGATGCAGGTGCAGATATAATAACCTTTTTTGCACCGGCTGTAATATGCTTACCGGCACCCTCTTCTTTTGTAAATTTTCCGGTCGATTCAATCAATACATCAATACCTAATTTTCCCCATGGCAAGTTTTCCGGCTCACGCTCAGCGAACATTGCAATTGATTTTCCATCAACTACTAATTCATTATCAGTGCTACTAATTGTTTTGTTAAAAATTCCGTGAATGGAATCATACTTTAAAAGATGAGCCAAAATTGAAGGTGTGGTAAGATCATTAATTGCCACTACTTCAATATTCTTATAACTAACCAGGTTTCTGAAAACTGTCCGTCCGATTCTTCCAAAGCCACTTATTGCTACTCTTATCATATAGTTTTATTTTAAATTTCTTAATAATAAATGGAACATACCCAGCATCTAGAACATATGCTTTTCAGCATGATAGGATGACCTTACAAGCGGGCCGCTTTCAACATATTTGAAGCCCAAAGAAAGTGCCAGTTCTTTATAGCGTTTAAATGAATCGGGATGTATATATGATGCCACAGGTAAGTGATTTTTTGTTGGCTGAAGGTACTGGCCCAATGTTAAAATATGAACTCCATTGTTGCGTAAGTCGTTAATACTTTCAATTATCTCATCTTCACTTTCACCTAACCCCAACATTATACCTGATTTTGCTCTCGCTCCTGAGTCACTAATTCTTTTTAATACCTCGAGGCTCCTATCGTATTTAGCCTGCACTCTAACCTGTTTGGTTAATCGCCTTACTGTTTCTAAATTATGAGAGATAATTTCGGGTTTTTCATTTATAACCAACTCAAGGTTTTCCCATTTTCCCTGGAAATCACCAATTAGCGTTTCCATTGTTGTTCCCGGAGAAATTCTTCTTACTGACCGAATAGTTTCAACCCAAATGGCTGCGCCACCATCCTTAAGATCATCGCGATCAACTGATGTAATCACACAATGTTTTACATTCATCAGTTTAACTGACTTTGCCACTCGCAGCGGTTCAAATACATCGACAGCCTCAGGCTTACCGGTTGCTACT
>JBGARN010000071.1:0-22702 GCA_044230205.1 Bacteroidia bacterium | reverse complement strand
GTAAGAAGTATTCGCTATCCCGGTCTGATAAGTTACAAAGCTGACCCCGGAGGAGGAACAACAGACTATGCAGTAAATATATTTCATGATGCAGTTTTAAAAAACACTTACGACTGTTTTCTGAAAGAAAATACTGCCCTTCCAATGATGTATATGCCTGATGCTATTCGTGCAACGTTGGAACTGATGAATGCAACTGCAGAAAAAATTAAAACACGCAGTGGATATAATCTTGCAGGTATTTCTTTTTCACCTGCTCAATTGGTTGAAGAAATAAGAAAACACATTCCAATTTTTACCTGCACATACACACCTGATTCACGTCAGCAAATTGCCGACTCATGGCCTGCAAGCATTGATGATAGTGTTGCACAAAAAGAGTGGGGATGGAAGCATCAGTACGATCTCAAAGAAATGACCTCAGAAATGTTAAAACACATCAGAGAAAAATACAAAAAATAAACATGGAATATCAACCGCTGAATATTTACAATACACTTTCACGACAGAAAGAACAATTTAAACCATTAACGCCTCCATTCGTAGGACTGTATGTTTGCGGTCCTACTGTTTATAGTGATGTGCACTTAGGTAACTGCCGCACATTTATTTCTTTCGATCTCATTTATCGTTATCTCTTGCACCTGGGATATAAAGTGCGTTATGTAAGAAATATTACCGATGCCGGTCACCTCGAAGGCGATAGAGATGAAGGTGATGATAAGTTTGCTAAGAAAGCACGTCTGGAACAATTAGAGCCAATGGAAATTGTGCAACGTTACACCTTAGGTTTTCATGATGTGATGCGTGCATTCAACACCTTGCCGCCAAGTATTGAACCTACTGCAACCGGACATATCATTGAGCAGATTGAAATGATTAAGCAAATCATCAGCAATGGTTATGCTTATGAAGTGAATGGCACTGTTTATTTTGATGTAGAGAAATACAGTAAAGAATTTAACTACGGTCAGCTCACCAACCGTTTGTTGGAAGATATGATTGCCAACACACGTGAACTGGGTGGACAGGATGAAAAAAAAGGGCGATTGGATTTTGCACTGTGGATTAATGCAAAGCCTGAGCATATCATGCGATGGCCTTCGCCTTGGGGAATTGGCTTTCCCGGATGGCATATTGAATGTTCGGCAATGAGTACTAAATATTTGGGTACTACCTTTGATATTCATGGTGGCGGAATGGACCTTGCAGCAACACATCATACCAATGAGATTGCACAGTCGCAGGCATGCAGCAACGTGCAGCCATGCCGCTATTGGATGCATACCAACATGTTAACGGTTAACGGTACGCGAATGTCAAAATCTGCTGGTAATGGATTTCTTCCGGGTGAACTTTTTACAGGCAATCATCCTTTACTCAAAAAAGGCTATTCGCCTATGGCTGTTCGCTTTTTTATGATGCAGACGCATTACAGAAGTACGCTCGACTTCAGCAATGAAGCTTTGCAGGCAGCAGAAAAGGGCTATCAGCGATTGATGTCTGCCGTTAAAACACTCAACAGCGTAAAGGCCTCAGACGTTACCTCTGTAAATTTATCTTCAATAAGAAAAAACGCCTACGATGCTATGAACGATGACTTCAATAGTCCTGTTATGATAGCACAATTGTTTGAGTTGGTCCGAATAATCAACTCTGCCAATGACGGAAAAGAGAAAATGACAAAAGAAGATATAGCAGATGCAAAATCAATCATTCAACATTTTGTTTTTGATATTGCTGGGCTGATGGATGATTCGGTTTCTTCAGGCGATCAGTCTGTTCTTGATAATGTAATGCAATTGGTTCTTGAAATGCGTAATCAGGCTAAAGCGAAAAAAGAATTTTCTGTTTCAGATCATATACGTAACAGTTTAGTTGCAATGGGAATAAATGTTAAAGACTCAAAAGATGGCAGTACTTGGGAAAAAATATAGTTTTTTAAAATTACTTACCATTGCTAGTTTACTTGTAATAGGTTCGTGTAAACAGCCTGCACCGGAGAGTACAGAAACAAAACAGGAAACTCCAGCCGCAATTAATATTCCCGTGCCGGCATTTAATAGTGATTCGGCCTTGCATTATTTACAGACACAAGTTGAATTTGGTCCACGTGTTCCGGGAACTGATGCACATGCAAAATGCGCTGATTATCTTTTTCAGAAATTAAAATCTTTTGGTTTACAGACACAAATTCAGTCTGAAACAATAACCACATTCGATAATAAAAAATTCAGACTGAAAAATATTATTGCTGAATATAAACCTGAGGCAAAACAAAGAGTATTGTTGCTTGCGCACTGGGACACACGCCCTTGGGCCGATCATGATTCAGTAAGAAAGGATCAACCTTTTGACGGAGCAAATGATGGAGCAAGTGGTGTGGCAGTGTTGCTTGAAATTGCAAGGTTGTTGCCTGCATCAGGACTTGAAACAGGCATTGATATTTTGTTGGTTGACCTTGAAGATTACGGGCAGGAAGAAGATGATACCCGTTTTCAACGTCAGGAAAATACATGGTGCTTGGGTTCACAATTCTGGGCAAAGAACATGCATCGCTCCGATTATTTTGCGCAATACGGAATACTTCTCGATATGGTTGGTGGTGTTCATCCGGTTTTTCCAAAGGAAGGAACATCATTGTATTATGCACCGGATGTGTTGAGCAGGGTTTGGAACATAGCGCAAAACATGGGCTATGGACAATATTTTATTAATGAACCTGCTCCACAAACAATAGATGACCATTTATACATAAATCAACTTGCCAATATCAGAACCATTGATATTGTTCACTACGACAATGTAAAGAAAGAATATCCACCTTATCATCATACACATGGCGACAACCTTTCAATAATTGATAAAAACACATTAAATATGGTAGGACGTGTGGTGCTTCAAACAATTTTTACAAAGTAAGTCTTTCGGAGAAATAACGGTTCAGGCATTTACGCGTGACAAATTTCTTATGCCCCGTTTTACCACAAAGAATGAAATCAACACTAAAATTGCAGCAGCAGCAAATGGTGCTCCGGGAAAATAAAATATCGTTTCGGGTTTTGTAAAATTGTAAAACAAATTAGTCATGAGTAGTGGAGATAAAATTGTTGACACACTCATTAGTGCAGTCATCATTCCTTGTAGTTCGCCTTGTTCATTAGGCGGTACTAAACCTGAAATGATTCCTTGAATTGATGGCGGACCAATGCCTCCTAATGCATAGATAAAAGTAAATGCATAAAGCATCCACGATTGATTGGCAATGGCAAACAGTGTTAATCCTACCAGATAAAAAGCAAGTCCTGTATAAATTGAAGTGTGACTACCCAATTTTGTTTGTGACCATTTAATTAATCCGCCTTGTACAATAGCCACCATCACACCGACAAAAGCTAATGAATAACCTATTTCTGCATCAGACCAGTTGTAGGTAAACTTGGTGTAGAATGCCCAGATAGAAGGCATTACCTGACCTGCAAGATAAAGTAAAAACATGGTAAAGATGAGTGTTCTGATATTCTTGCTTTTTTTAATCTGAATAAATGCACCCAAAGGATTCGCTCGCTTCCACTGAAATGCTCTTCTGTTTTCGGGTTTCAATGATTCGGGCAAAATAAAATATCCATATAGAAAATTTAGTAGAGACAAACATGCAGCTACAACAAAAGGTGCACGCACACCCCAATGACTTGCTAATGCCCCAAGAACAGGACCAATGATAAATCCGACACCAAAGGCTGCACCCATCATTCCAAAATACTGAGCTCTTTTTTCAGACGGACTAACATCGGCAATGTAGGCAAAACTGGTAGTAAAACTTGCACCACATATTCCAGCAATAATTCTTCCAATAAATAATAGCGTGAGGGTGTGTGCTACTGATAAAAACAGGTAATCAATACCTAAACCTAACAATGACAAGAGTAGTACCGGTCTGCGACCATAGCGATCACTGATACCACCAAGGACAGGAGAAAAAACAAACTGCATCAAAGCATAAAGAGTCATCATCCAACCGCTGTATGTTGTTGCTTTGTTGACGGGAACATGACTAACTTCTGTTATCAATGATGCAATTACCGGAAAAATAATTCCAATACCGATGCAGTCAACTAATACAGTAATAAATATAAAAGTAACAGGATTTTTTAAGCTTTTCATACGGAAGAGATTTGTGTTATCAGGCTTTTAAATTTTATCTAAGATAATTATCAGGGATTATTTTGTTTCCTGTTCTTTGATAAAAGTCTCCCAGTTTTTTGATTTATAAATATCTTCTCCGTAAAAGCGTACAATATTTTTAAAAACATTTGGATTCAAGTAAAATGGAATAGCATCAACAACGGTATTCTTTTCATCCATAAATATTACTTGAGGAAAAATTAATCCGTTTCGGCTAAGTGCATACACCAACTGATGAAACGGCATTTCTTTAGAATGTATGTTCTCAAATTCTTTATCCTGAAAAAATAATTTGTCATTAGTTTCAGGATTGAAATTTACCAATTCAAAATGTTTGGATAACATGCTGCTTACAGCAGTATCACTAAAAGTTGTTCTGTACATAACACGGCACGTATTGCACCAGTCTGTATTGATAAATACAATTTTCTTTTTCTGATCCGGCTTTTTGTCTTTAATAAAAAACTGTGCAGGGGTTTGCCATTTAACAGATTCGTAAATATTGGTTTGTAAGGAATCGTAAAATGCTTTTTGAAATTGGGCATTAAAATCTTCATAGCTGCTGTTTCGAAAGCCATTTTCCAAGGTAAAAACCAACATGGGTTCTATCTTCTTTGTTTCCAAATATCCCTGTGCAGACATGGTAAAGTTAGCAGCCTTATTCATGAAAATAGTAGAAGGATACATCATGGTACCATTTAGCATTTTTACTGCAAATTCATTCGGGTCGCGCTTTTGCGTGCCTGTTGGTTTGTAGGTAACCCCATCATACTCGATAGTGTCTTTGGTTTCAGCATCAAATTTAACCGGATAAAAATTAGCATTGATATATGATGCTATTGATGGGTCTGAATAAGTTGTATTCATCATCACCTTGCACCAGCCACACCAGCCGGTATAAAAATCAATAATAATGGGCTTTGGAATTTCCTTGTTTCGTTTTTCAGCTTCGTTTAAACTAATCCAGTTAACTAACGATTCTTTTTCAGTTGCTTGTGCAGGATTTGTTTGTGCATGGAGGTTTAAGCACCCAAATGCCAATAGTATAAGGCAAAAAAATTTCTTTTGCATAATTTCTTAATGTCAGGAGGGACAAATGTATGGTGACTTTGTAACATAACATACTCAGGTAAAAAATTTTATTAAACATTCATCTCTTAAAAAGAAAAAGCGGAGCATTGCTGCCCCGCTACCCAACCTAAAACCAAAGAATATTTTATTTTCTGTTTTTATTATTTGGTCAATACAACAAGATATTTTGATGCACTCCAGAATTTTTCAGGGTCTGTAATCAAAATGTCGCTAACAAGATCATTGTTTTTTTCAATTTTGTATGATCCATCAGGGTGTGTAGTAACCAACTCAACTTTTTTACTATTCACAGGAATAGTGCTGATTTGGGTATAATCGATTTTGGTGAAATTGTCGTTTTTTATTGCAGGCACTACAGTTGCTTTTTTACCTAAACCAAGGACACCACCTTTTTTAGAAAGCACTTGTTTGTCGCGAAGGTTTTTGTAGTTTCCTACGGTATAATAAGCAGTGTGAATTTTAGTTGTTTGATCAGCTATTACTGTAGCCTGATTTTGATTTGTTGTAGAAAGCGAATCGAAGTTGGTTTTTAAAGTAGCCAATTCAACATTTAATCCTGCTAATTTTTCATTTAACAAAGCAAGTTCCTGTTCTTTTTGAGTAAGCTGCTCCTGAAGCGACTTAACCATTTTCTGAAATTTTGCTGCAGATGCATTTGAGCCTTTTATTTTCTTAGTCAACTGCTCAACTTTTTCTTTGTTTTCCTGCATCATACGATTAATTTCTTCAATCTGTGCATTGAGTCTCTCGCGTGAGTTGCGTGCTGCTTCCGGATTACGGTCTGCAGTCATTGCAATGGAATTTTGTTTTTCAGTAATTTTACCAAGACTGTTTTCAACGTCTGTTAATGTTGTGATGAACTCATCAATAGTTTGTGTTCCTGCAACATTCAGTGATACTAAAGAATCACGCTCACGTGTTAACTGTGCAGCTTGTTCTTTATAGTTTTCGCAACCAAACAAGGTCATACCTACTATTGGAAGTGCAATTAAAATTAGCTTTTTCATTGTAATTGATTTTTTAATGTTTATCATCAATAGATTATTAAATAATGTGCCACTGCAGCATCTGTTGATGATTCAACAGGCTTGTACACATTTAAAGACTTTACCAATCAATAAGTTATAAAGTTATTAACGCCCAGACAACAGATATCCGATTTCTGAAAAATTGTTTCATTTTGGGAAATAATTTCCACCATTGGGAGATTCAGCGTTGTATTTTTGAGTCATTATGCAGAAACGATTGTATATAGTTATTCTGATGTTGCTGGCACTTGCCGTAGCATTTTTTCTGGCATGGTTTAATTATCAGAATACAACAGCATTAAGCAGAACAATTACACTACTTCAAAAACCCGATACCAGACTTTCTGACCTGAAAGAATTAATTCTGAATGTTAACCTTGCTGAAAGCCATGTACGTTCTTTTGCAATTACACGCAACGAAAAATATTTAGAAAATTATTATGAACAAGTAGCTCAGACGGACTCTCAGCTTATAAAACTTAAAAGTTTATTTCCTGCAAACAGTCAGGCATTTGATTCACTTACAACATCCATCCATCATAAGTTCGAAATTTATCAAAAGCTGATTGAATTACGCTACAGACAGCTCATCAATGCTGCCATGAGTAAAATTTCTGATAAGGTTAAGGATGATATTATTTATCAGAGTATTGATAGTATAGAAACAACAAAGCCTGGATTTTTTAAAAAGCTTTTTAGTTCAGGTAAGAAATTAAAAGAACTTGAAGAAAGAGCAATGTTACTCGATTCTTTAAACAACTTGCAAGCACAGAAGTTAAACACCATCAAACAAACCATTTCTGAAGCTAAGGAGAATGAGATTAAAATGGTAGCTCAACTAAGTGATGGTGAGTTGTTGTTACTGGAGCAAGACAGAATGTTGAAAGAAAAGATTCAAACACAAATTGCTTTACTCGAGGAAAACATCAGACATAATAACGAAAGCAGATCACTGGAAGTTATCAGTCAGTCGCAGCAACAGTTAAAAACTGTTGTAATTGCAACCATTACAGCTTCAATTCTCATATTAATACTTTCAATAATTATACTTACGGATATCAGTCGTGCCAACAGATACAAAATTCAACTTGAAGAGGCACGGGCACATTCAGAACAGCTTGCACGATTTAAGGAAGAGTTTCTGGCAACAATGAGTCATGAAATCAGAACACCTTTAAGTGCACTGACAGGCTTTATCAACAGGCTGCAACAAACCAACACAACTACAGAACAACGACATTATGTAAACACTATCAATATGGCAGGGCAACACCTATTGAATATTGTAAATGATGTACTGGACCTTTCAAGAATTGAAACAGGCAAAATAAATTTTTCACAAGAGCCTTTTGTTATTTATAAGGAAGTAAATAATGTAGTAACTTTATTAAGACAAAAAGCTGACGAAAAAAATGTTGCCTTATTATCAGAAGCAAATACTATTCGTAATATGACTGTTTCGGGCGATGCTTTGCGATTGCGACAAGTGCTCATCAATGTTATAGGTAATGCAATAAAGTTTACAGAAAAAGGAACCGTATTTGTAAAAGTTGAGAAAAAGGAAGATGACTTTTTTAATTTCGAGATAACAGACACCGGTATTGGCATTGCAGAAGATAAAATTGCCAGGTTATTTGACCCATATCAGCAGGCTGAAAATATTGAAAGAAACTATGGTGGAACGGGTCTGGGTTTAGCAATCACAAAGAAATTAGTTGAGCTGCAGAAGGGAACAATATCCATGAAAAGTGTTCCTCAAAAAGGAACAACAGTATCTGTTATGCTACACTTTCCTATAGTTGAAAGTGATGAAACAAATATTGCAGAAACAAAGTTTGTTTCATTACATGGATTGCGTTTGCTTGTTGCAGAAGATGATTTACTCAACAGACAATTAATTTCTGCCATGTTGAAAGATGGTGGTGCAGAAGTTATAACTGCAGAAAGTGGTAAAGAGGCAATTGAAAAAATTCTGTTGTATAATCCTGACGGTGTGTTAATGGATATTCAGATGCCTGAACTTGATGGGCGAAATGCTACCTCTTTTATTCGCGAACACATTAGCTCCATGTTACCATTGATTGGCATCACTGCCAATATGATGAATGACGCAAAAAACGAATGTATAGTAGCAGGGATGAATGCAGTTATTCTGAAGCCATTTAAGCTCCACGAGCTGTCTGAAATTCTTTTACCGCTGATAGAAAAAAATCGTGAGATACAGCATCAACCGTTATTGAGCTATTCTCTCGAAAACTTATTTCGGACATCAAACGGAAAAAGTGATTTTGTTATCAGGATGTTGAAGGTTTTTATTTCAAGCAATCAAAGTTTGATTGAAAAGAGCATTCATTTTGCTAAGGAATCAGATTTTCAGCAATCGGCAGCAGCTGTTCACAGAATGATTCCGGGGTTCAGGCAACTTGACTTAGATACCTTTGCATCAATCTTAAAGAATATAGAATGGTTAATGCTTGAAGGAACAGAAAAAAAAGCTGCTACTGAATTATTGCAACAATGTTCCGAACAGTTTGAGAAACTTGTTTCTGCCATGCAGCAAGATATTGAGCGCCTGGAAAAGGAGGCAACTAATTGATTTTATTTTTGAATAATTTTTTTTCCTGAAGCCAATCAATATAGTTAATCAAGCCACATTGGTCTTCATCATTAGATAGGGTTTTGAGTTGTGCTAAACGTAATTCAATTGCTTTGTTTTTTCTGTTGCTTATGGACATCATTAGATTTAATATCTCACTCATCAGTTTTTCTGGTTTGTTTTCAAGTATATTCAACCCACTTTTAAAGTCTTTTTTAAATTGTTTTAACTTATATTCAAAAGTGTTGTAGTCGCTTAACTCATAGCGTGTCATAAGTTCTGCAACGGCAACTTTCATTCGCAACGACTCATCAGTTTCTTTATAGTCCGGCAGCATCTGTAACCGCGTAAAACTTTTAGCCGACATGGTAAACTCTTTCTGGTCAAAATATGCCAATGCAAAATTCAACAGGATAAACTGACGGTAAAAAAAGTTAGAATTAATTTTTTCATTTTGCTCCATCTCCTGCAGCGTAACTATTTCCTTTTGTTTGTCAGTTTTTGAATAGTTAATCACCAGTGCATTGAAGTAATAGAATAAAAATTTATCATAAAAAAGATGGTTGTATGCTTTCATTTCATTGTGTAAAATGTTTGTGTATTCAAGCGACTTTTTCAACTTGTTATTTTTATATAGGCTATTAACCAAATACACCAACAGTTGAAGTTTGGTTTCGTGATTGTTTTTAGTGAACAGTTTCTCCTGATTAAATATTTTTAGCGTTTTTAGCAGGTAATCTTCTAATAGTATGTATTGATGCGATTGCAGTAGCAACTGACTAATTGCGTTATAAATCCTAAAACGAAAGAGAGGGCTTTTAATAACCTTTGGGTCACCAATGAAAGAATCAGTAGTTTTTTGAAGTAATGAAATTACCGTTTCGTCTTTTGATGATAAATTCTGAGTAATTTTTAACCGATAGGTAACTACAGCCAGAATATCATCAATCACCCGGAGTTGGTTTAGCTTCTCTGAATTTTGCTTTCTACATTCAATATAAAACTCCGGATTTATACTTGTCATTTCGCGCGAGAGTCGGATGTACTCGCCATAAATGATGTCTAACAATTCTAAGTTTTCTGTTTCATTGGCCTTTTTTTCGGCTTTGCAAAGAAAAAAATAGGCAGGCTTTAGAGCATTTTTATTCAGATAGAATTTTACCAATGCCAGCAGCCTGAAAATATATACAACAGTATCATCGTCAAAATGCTGTAATGTCAGGCTTTTATTTACCTCTCTGATGAGCCTGTTCTTTAAGCGGTAATAAGAATTTTTTTCTTTGGGTTGATATAATTTTTTAAAGATAATATCATCGGAAAATCTATCTGCTGATTTACGGATATAATCGAACAATTGAACATCTTTACGGTTTTCAGTTTTCTCAAAACGATTGATATACATTTTAAAAAAACGTACTTCTTCTTTGTTAAGTCCGTTAATCAGTTGATTTAAAATATCCATTATTTCCTTTTTGGGCAGGTAAGATAAAGCAAAAATAAATATTCAGCATTGAAAAACAATTTATACTTTTATTTAGTCTTTATTTTAAAATACTTCATCATGAAAAGGGTTCAGATATTAGTGTTGTTTATAAGTTTGATGTTTTGTGAATTTGCCTCAGCACAAACAGATTCATTAGCTGTCATAGCTATTTCACCTCAATTTCCACAATGCCCTGATTCTGCCCTTGAACAACAGCCTTATGCAAATATTCAGGTTACCATTAAGAATTATAATGCCAATGCCACTTTTACTGGTGGTTTGATGTTGAAACTACAGAGTGATTCACTTCCGGAAGATTCAATAATTCTTAATTCTGGAACGTCATATACTATTCAACCAAATAGCAGTATAAACATTTTAATTCAGTCACCTTATTTTTTCAATGGTGCTAATTACAAAGCAGGCAGTAATGTAGTTGTGGTTTGGCCGGTCAGTACACAAGGAGGCACGGTGGTTAAATACAACCCTTACTTAGCCTGTGTACTATTTCTACCGTTTGTTGGCGTAAATGAATATGACAGAAGTAAATTTGACGTGATTCCTAATCCTTCCAACAAGTTTATTTACCTGAATGTGCCTTTAAATTTATACCTTAAAAGGGTAAGAATATTCAACCCTGCCGGTGAGGAGGTCAGAAACTATTCTTTTGACTTGTCAAATCGGATAACAGTTGAAGGACTGTCAAACGGGGTTTATTTTTTAGAGGCAATCACTTCTGATGATCATGTTTATAATGCAAAATTTATGAAAAACTAAAGTTAACTTCTATTGGTTACTTTTGATGAATGTTATACATCGTTCCCACACCGGTTGGTAACCTCGAAGATATTACCCTCAGAGCATTAAATATTCTCAAGTCATGCGACATTATTCTTGCAGAAGACACACGCACTGCTTCTGTGCTGTTGCACCACTTCGGAATTTCAAAAAAGGTTTTTACACACCATCAACACAATGAACATGCAGCTGTGAATGAGTTGGTGCGACTTTTAAAAGAAGAACAAAAATCAATTGCCTTAATCAGTGATGCCGGAACACCGGGTATTTCAGATCCGGGTTTTTTACTTACACGTGCCTGTATTGAGAATGAAATAGAACTCACTTGTTTGCCCGGTGCCACAGCTTTTGTTCCTGCTTTGGTAATGTCAGGTATTCCCTGCAACAGTTTTGTGTTTGAAGGCTTTTTACCAGTTAAGAAAGGACGACAAACAAAATTAAAGACTTTGCAGGAAGAAGCTCGTACTATGGTTTTTTATGAGTCGCCACACAAGTTAATCAAAACACTGCAGGATTTTATGACTTACTTTGGACCTGATAGAAAAGTTTGTGTGGTACGTGAAATTTCAAAAATGTTTGAAGAAAAAAAGCGAGGTACTTTAGCAGAGATCACAGAATATTATACCAACCATCCACCTAAAGGTGAAATTGTTATTGTTGTGGCCGGTAAGGAGGAATAGCCTTAAAAGAATAACCTTCTGTTGAAAGCTTTTCTAAAACAAAAGGCAGCGTTTCACTTAAATTTTTAAACGCCTTTTTACTATCGTGAAAAACAATAATAGATCCCGGACGTACATGCTGCATCACATTCTGAATACACGCTGTTGGTGATACCTTAGTTTCAAAGTCGTAAGACAAAACATCCCACATTACAATTTGCCATTTTGAACGTAGTGAACGAATTTGTTTCAGCGTGATTTTTCCATAAGGAGGTCTGAACAAACCTGATGAAATATGTGTGCTGCATTGTTCAACATCAGTCAAATAAGTATTGAGGTTGTTACTCCAACCATTCAAATGATTCTGCGTGTGATTGCCTATCTGATGTCCTGCAGCAACAACCTGATTAAACAGCTGCTGATGTTTTTCAATATTGTTTCCAATACAAAAGAAGGTTGCCAGAGCATTCCATTTCTTTAACTGCGACAATACGAAAGGCGTAACTTCGGGATCAGGACCATCATCAAACGTAAGGTAAACAATAGGTTCATGAACAGACATTCGCCATAACAAACGAGCGTAAAAATTTCTGATTAAAAAAGAGGGCTGAACAAAAAGCATTGAATAAAAATTACACTTTCTTTTTACCAAAAATAAACAGATGAATTAAATCTTTATTGGATCCGTAACCATGAATCACAACTATTGATAAAAGTATGGTTAAAAAGGAAACAACGGTTGCAATGGCCAGATTTAACATTGTATTTTGAGATTGCGGCATCAGGTATTTTTTGTTTAAGACAATTATTCTTTCCAGTTTTTTACCTTCTAATGTTTTATTAATTAAAAGATTGCTCCTGATGTTATCTTCAATTTCAGAAGTCAACATTCCCATTTGTTTGGTGGTTTCCATAATATTGTATTTAATAACAAGGAAATCATTAAAGACTCAGCTAAATTAGCAACAAATTCTGGTCCTTCTCTATCACGTACTTTCAGCAACAGAATTTTGCTGGAGGTTATTTCTACAGCAACATTTTTAACAAAAGAAGCGGTTAGTTTGAGCGTGTATTTTGGATCTTTGTCATCTAAACCATAATGCTTTCCAAGTTTCAGTTTTTTATCTACTTTTTGTATCAGTGCATCTGAGTAAATGATAGCAAGAATCCTTTCAGTTTCTAAAGATTTGTTTTTGATAACGCTGCTAATGCTGTTTTCCTTTGGTGAATCATCAGTAAGATTTAAATCGTTTAACAAAAACATAATATCAGCTTTGTAATAGTTGTTCAATCTTCCTGATATTTTATAACTGACTATAAAAGCTACCAATGCAATGACTAATATCCAAACGATGTTTTTTCTGATGGTAAGAATGAGAGCTTCTGTGTTCATTTCATGTGCTTAAAGATGTAAAGATATAGTTTCTTGTTTTTAGAATAGAAAAAGAATATTTTAAGCTACCTGCAACTTTTAAGCTAAAAAAGACACTTACCAATATAACACTGAATTCTATAAACAATGAACTATAATATTGATTAAACAAATACAACATATAGGTAGGTTTTAACTGATTTAAAATAAAACTGTTTCTGATAAACAAAGTTATCAATCTTTTTTGTACAATTTGTGGATACTGAAACGGCTATTTTGCATAAATTTTAATTCCTTAATTCACCTTTTGCAACTATCTTTGTTAGCATTGTTTGTTTTCTGTGTTTGGTAAATTTATAAGGATAGTTATGTCAATACATAAAGTTGCTTTTTATTTGTTTGTACTTTTTATGATAGTGCTTACTATTTCCTTTTCAAGCACTTTGCCCGACCCTGACCATACTTTACGATTACTGACAGCATCGGTATTTGTTTTTCCGTTTGGTGCATTAATTTTATATGGCATCTACAGTAAAAAAATCACATTTTCTATATTCGATACTTCTTTTGCTCCGGTGTTTATCTTGTTTGCTGTTGTAGTCATCACCGGAATGGCATGGAATAAAAGCTTAAGCAGCAATGACGGCTTGTTTGAATTCATCAAGTGGACATTGTTGTTGTTCTATCTATTGGCGTTTTCAATTTTGAGTAAGTTAGTTGCTGACCCAATGAAAATGGTTTCCAGAACAGTAGTTTTACTGGTTTATATTATTCAATTATTTGGCGTTTGGCAATTGATTGGTATGTGGAATTATGCACACGAACACAAAGAAGTATTTGAGGTAAGTTATAGGCTTACCTCATTATTATCCAATAAGAATTCATTTGCCGAAATGATAGCACTGTGCATGCCATTGCAGGTTATGTGCATCATAGCGGAGTCAAACAGGTGGAAAAAGGCTGCAATTGTTTCTCTTGTCTTATCATTGATTTATTTGATACTTCTTAAATCGTCTTCTGTTTTTGTAGCGCTTGTGTTAGTGATGATAGTTCTTTCATTGCTCACCTATTCTAAGATTCGAAATACTATTGCCATAAAATTCAAGGTTAGGCCCGAGCGGATTAATTTGGTTACCATTGCTGCCCTATTTTCTTCAATTGTCGGGTTAATTTTAGTTTTTAATAAAATTGATGGCTTCAGAAAAGCAGAAATTGCAGTATCCTATTTAAAAGGAAACACTACGGATGTGAAGTTTAATGCCAACAGTGTTTTTGAAAGAATGATGCTTTGGCGAAATTCGGGTAAACTGATAGCTGAAAATTTTTGGACAGGCTGCGGATTGGCAAACTGGAAATTGCTGGCACCAAAGTATGGGTTTACAGGAGCCAATTACCTTACTACCGACAACATTAAATTTACCCGGCCTCATAACGATTATCTTCAAATGTTTGCTGAAACCGGCATAGGCGGATTTATTTCCTATGTTTTATTATTGGGCTGGGGTATTTTTATGTCTATAAAGCAATATTTAACAAATAAAACAAAAGAAAATTTGGTACTGTTGGCAGGGTTAGTTACATTTACAATCGTTTCTTTTTTTGGTTTCCCGATGGAGAAAATGCTCCTGATGGTAATATTGATGACTTATTTCTCACTGTTGATATTTTACAAAATGAAAGAAAGTAAAAAACATAGCCAATCTAAACTTGTGCCGGTGGCATTGGTTGGTTTTATGTTTTTTGCGATTTATTCTACCAACGTAACAGCGGCACGCTTAAACGCAGAGTTGCAGTACCAGCAATTGCTTGCTGCCAAAGAAAAAAACAAATGGCCCATAGCCTATAGAATTGCCAAGTCAATGGATGAAACCTATTTCCCTATAGATTATAATGCAACACCCATTGCCTGGTATAAAGGAGCAGCAGCATTTATGAATAGCCAACCCAAGGAGGCATTAAGCTACTATGAGGAGGCCATTGCTTTGGCACCATATCATGTACAAATACTGAATGACATTGGCGCAGTTTATATGAATACCGGAGATAACAATACGGCAAACAACTATTTTAATAAAGCACTTGAAATCAACCCACGTTTTCCAGATGCAAAATTCAATCAGGCCATTGCTGTATTCAATAAAGGAAACAAATTGGGAGCTTATAATTTATTCAGAGAAGTAAGAGCACTGCATCCGCCTGCCAAGTATGCAGACTACATGATAGTTGTTATACAACATGTAGGCGATAGTATATTCCGCTCTGTTGGGTTTGATCCCAATGTAAATCCGGTTTGGAAAGTAAAATATACAGGGACCAATCTTTGGTATTATGAAAGTATAGCCATGAAGCAAAACAAAAGTTTTGTTCAGGTAATCAGACATGAAATAGATTCTATCAAAAATAATATTCACTAAAAATCGCAAATCATGAAAAAGTTAGTAGCAGTACTCGTTATTGTAATGTTGTGCAAAGCCACGTTGGCACAAACATTAACATCGGTATCACCGAATTCAACTTATAGGGGTACAACCCTATCGGCTCTTATCAGCGGAGCCAACACCTTATTTCAGTCCTCATCAACTACAGGTTTTTATTTGGAACAGGGGACAACCAGTATCGTAGGATCACTGAGTTCCATGAATGCTTTGTCTGAAACTCAGGCAGAGATGGATTTTGTTATATCCAATTTTGTTCCCTATGGTTGGTATGATTTGCGTTATGTTTATGAAGATACAGCCAATCAGGGAACATTCCTTACGTTGATATTGCCTAATGCCGTTGAAGTTCTTTCGGCCAGCGTTACCATTTCAGGGGTAGTGTTTGACGACCAAAATGGAAATGGTGTGCAGGATGCAGGGGAGCAAGGTATAGGGGGTCAACAAATATTACTAACACCCGATAATACCCTTTTTACTACCAATTCAAACGGTAATTATATTGTTAACACTTCTGCAGGAACAAAAACCATTACATGGCAACAATCAGGAAATTATAATATATCGGCCGGAAGCCAGGCTTCATATACGGGCAATTTCACAGCACCGGTCACAGGATATAATTTTGGACTAACGGCAACAGGACCTGAAATTCTCAGTATCTCGCCCGACTCTATACTGCAGGGCACTACTTTAAATGCAGTGATTTCCTGTGCAGGTGTGGTTTTACAAAATGGATCACCAATGGGGTCAATTATAAATACCAACCTTACAACTCCAGCAGGAACATTTGTAGGTTTTGGCTCGAATGTAACTGTAATTAGTCCAACACAGTTTTCAGTTACAATTAATGGCATTGGGAATTTATTAGCCCCCGGTGTTTATAATTTAGTTGTTAACTATATTGACTCACTTGGAGTTATTCATACTTTAACCCTACCCAATGCAGTAACCGTTTATGCAGCCGGCATGTATCTTTCAGGCACTGCATTTATTGATGTCAATCCGGATGGCCTGTTAGGATTTCAGGAACCTGGTATGGCGGGGCAGACTATCACACTTCAACCCGACAATCAAACCGTTCAGACTGATAATTTAGGTAACTATAAAATACCAACATCACCGGGTAGCAAAACCATTACAATCACACCAACAGCAAACAATGTGGTTAATCCACCTAGTGCCGCTACCATCAGTGGTAACTATGCCATTACTACCACAGGGCTCAACTTCCCTTTAAACTCTACCAATCAATATTTAACTTCAATGTCACCATTCAATGTGCTGGCAGGTACAGGTTTTACTGCATACATTTCCGGAGCAAATACCATCTTTCAAAGTTCATCACCACCCACAGGAGCAATATATGATGCCTACTTATTCCGTACCGATACTGCAGTTACGTACCATGCCATTGCAAATACTTTAAATGTAATAGACGATTTTCACTTTAATGCAGGCTTTTCAATTCCTGCCAATGCACCTATTGGTTGGTACAACCTGGGTGTGGTTTATGATACTACCGGATTCGGTTCTTACATAACATTAAATTTATATAATGCTCTTTATGTTGATCATGGTTCGCTGTTTTTGCAAGGCAATGTATTTTACGATGTAAACAGTAATGGCATTAAAGATGTAGGAGAACCGGGTTTTTCAGGTCAGAAAGTAACTGTACAGCCTGATAATGTATTTGCGTTTACTGATAACTCCGGAAATTATAGTGTGGGAAGTTTTGCCGGTACTCATACCATACAGTGGCAAAATACCATGCCCGGCTATTCCTTATCGTCAGGTAGTCAACCAAGTTACACTGTAAATGCTTCAGCCACCACTACAGGTCTCGATTTCGGCCTTAATTCTACCTTACCGGTTTATGATTGCAAAGTAGTATCACGAGTTGGCCTATACAGGTGTCTTATAAACAATGCAACTACAGTAAAATATAAAAACACCGGATATGTAACTTACGATGCGAGAATTACCATGAAATTCTCGTCCAATCAAACTTTCATCCCCGGAAGCATTACACCAACATCCATTAACGGACAAACAGTAGTTTATGATTTTCCGGGATTGACTGCACAGACAACCGGCACAATTATATTCGAACTTGGAATGCCAGCAGCGGGTAGCCTAGTTTCAGATACCATCATTATGGAATCTTTGATAAACGGAACAGTGATGGAAACAGATACTTTAATTTCAAGTAAAATAGTTAGTTGTAGTTATGATCCTAATGATAAATCTGTTACACCTGCCGGAATCTTAAGCAACAATTACACACTCATGAGTAGCCAATTGGATTATTTGATACGTTTCCAGAATACCGGAAATGATACAGCTTATACAGTGGTTGTCAGAGATGTTATTGATGCCGGTCTTGACCTGAATACTTTTGCATTGATTGATGCCAGTCATAATGTACAAACACAGGTTAACATCAGCAACCGTGAAGTGGTGTTTACTTTCCCCAATATAATGTTAGTTGACAGTAACACCAACGAATTGCTAAGTCACGGATATGTGCGTTACAGTATCATGGCAAATCAGTGGTTGCCAAATAACACAACTGTATTTAATGATGCAGCCATATATTTTGATCAGAATGATCCGATAATTACCAATGAAACTTTCAATACTATGGTAATTGGCTTGCCAACTTCTGTTGTGGAAATACCTGCTTCATCGCAGTCAATGGTAAGAGTAATTCCCAATCCATTTAACAGTAAGGCCGATATTGTTTTTGATAATGAAAATAATCAAACATATCATCTTGTTATTTATAACACAGCAGGAAAAGAGATATTGCACACCACTACTAACATGAATAGAATTAGTATTGAACGCAAAAATCTTGCAGAGGGCATGTATTATTTCAGATTGCTGCCAGAGAGTAATGCAAAATCATACTCCGGAAGATTTATAATAAGCAACTAGAATAAACAGAAGAATTAAGTGAAATAACGGCTGACTCGATTTGAGCAGCCGTTATTTTTTTGTCATCAAAAAAAAGAAGTATATATTTTTATTGATGTTGCTACTAAGCCAGAATAAACCCTTTGTGTTTTGTGGATATAAACCACAAGCAAACTGTAGTAAAACGTACTTATTATAAAAGACAGTTGAACCTAAAGCATTGGCTAAAGCAACAACATCTACTTGCCAAAAACAATCAGGGAGAGCAGAAGCTGGTTATCGTTGATGGGGATTACTAAAAATTTATTTCTTCTTAACCAAGTCCATTCCACAATCAGGGCATTTTCCCGGTTTACCGGAAGTGACTTGTGGATGCATTGGACAAACATAGGTGGTGCCGGAACCTTCTTTTAAAAAGCTGTTTAACGCCAGAAAACGATAAGTAATACCAATAGTAGCCTGATGCTGCGAACCCATTTGGGTGTAATGTTCCGATGTATTTAAATATTGATAAACGGGAATATCGTAGGAGCCATAAACAGTAAACTTGCCTTTTGTAAAACTGAGCTGTGGAGAGATAAAAACTTTTTTATAGCCTGTGGCTTCCGGAAAATAGTTTGATGGCTTTCCGAACAGATAAATAGATTCATTTACCTTCATTCTGTCCATCCATTCATATCGTGCCTGCAAGGTTACACCTAGGTTATTAAAGAAAGTTTTACCAGCAAAAATCCCTACACTGGCAAAGTCACCAAGTTTTTCTCCATTGGGGTTATAACCTTTCTTTATGTATAAGGCATTAGCAAAAACCCTAAAGTTTTTTTCTGTAAACCCTCTGTAAAGAAAGGTGTAAAAAATAATATCATGTGCCCCTGATGAGAGCTGTACCGATGTCGGGTTGGTAACATAATAGGTGTTTCCCGAAAAAGGCTCTACATTGCCTGTTGAGTCATTATAACTTCCAAGTGGAATTTTAAAACCTAAACCAATAGTTACTTCTGTACGGTGTTTTTCTTCTGTCCAGTTAATGATATCGTAGCGTGGAAAGAGAATTAAGTCGCCAAAACCTTTTGCATTGTATGTTGTAGCCTCATCATTATTCAGGCCTATTTCTTTCTTTTGATAATAATAACCGCTCTCAACAGAAAAAGTTAAGTTTTTTGTAATACCATAAGCTACCCTGAAGTATTCATAAGTGTTTTTAAAGCCATCAAATGTTCTTACAGAATCCGGAGCTACGGAACTTTTTTTATAGAATTTATTGGTGCTGATAAATTGAAAGTTAGTACTGATTTCAACTTGTTTTTCCTGAAGTACCCCTTGTGATGTTCCACCGGCAATGGGGCTACCACTACCACCGGCACAACATTGTGAAAAAGTATCTGAAACAGAGAAGCAAATTAATAACAGAACTAAAGAAAACTTCAGTTGAGCTTTATTACACATAGATATTTAATTTACAAAATTTAATGCCAACCGAAAAACTGTTTTTCTATTACTTGGATTTTATCAAATTAATATACTTTGATTGTTTTCCATCAGAAAATTTGATAAGATACATACCATTAGTAAAAGGTTCAAGATTTACAGGAATAATATGCTCTCCTTTATTCAGGTTTCCGGAAAATATTTCCTGCACTTTTTTTCCTTCAAGGTTATAGCACTCCAGAATTACATCAGCGTTATTCAGAAGATTGAGTTTAATTTTTGTTACATCTTGAGTAGGGTTTGGTAACACAGATAATGATGATGCAGGTAAATTATTTTCGCTTAAACCTGTTGTTGCCAAAGCATTGTTAATGGCATTTTGCAGGTTAGTGGCATTAACAGTATTGTTTGAATTATAAAACACAGTATGATTAGGCCCGATAACTACAATCTTTGGCATGCCGGGTGAACCATAATGCGACATGTTAATTGCTGTATTTGAAAATCGCAGCGACCAGCTTTGTTGCATAACACCAATTCCGGTTGCCCAACTGTTTAAAGAAGTGCAATTGGTGTTTGCATAATCATCGCAGGTGTACATAAAAACTTTATTTGGATTGGAAGCCTGATAACTTTGAACAACATTATAAGTTGTTAATGTTGGTCCTGTGCATGATGCACATGGCATAACCCAACATAAGACAATAACCTTTCCGGAATTTAATTCTGTAAAAAGATTATGTGAGTTGCCATTACAGTCGTTTGCTGTAAAATCTGTAGCTGTTTGTGCCATACCTAAAGATGTTATGGCTGAAAGAATAAGTGTAAGGAGTTGCTTTTTCATTTTATTATGTTTGTTGCGTGACTATTTATTTTCATCACCGGCAGGTTGTTTAGGCCTGTCGTACTGACAGCATGAATGCAGTTTCTTATATGCTTTCTCAGTAGCTGTTGCATACTGATTATCATAGCCGACATCTGCAATTTTTTGTCCTATTTGTTCTTTTGAAATTTTTGCAGCATCATAAGTTACGACCAAAAGTTTGGTTTTTTTATCCCAATTTTTTGCTGTTATACCATCTTTCTCTTTTAAAGAACCTTCAATTTTTTCTTTACACATATTACAGTTACCAAAAACTTTAATGGTGTCTGTTTTACTTTCCTGTGCATAGCTGCTTATGTTAAAAAACACAATACTTAAGAGTAAAACAGAAAATTTGAATAATGTATGCATAGTGACTTATCTTTAAATACACCACAAAATTAGATATTAAAAGCCTTTAAAGGTTAAAGATTGAAATGATTATTGTCATTCATAAACATGAGTAGTTTACCTCAATGAATAGACGTAAGCTGAAATATGTGTTTTCTTAGTTTCTGTTCAAGTTATTAAACAAAATTAACACTAATGAATCTGAAAATGTTTTTCTGCCATTTCCATCACTGCTGTTCCAATAGCCAATGATGCAGTAGCTGCCGGTGATGGCGCATTGAGAACGTGTATGGCATTGCCGCTGTATTCTATCTTAAAATCATCAATCATATTGCCGCTGGCATCGAGTGCCATTGCGCGCACACCGGCCCTTCCGGGAGTAATGTCGTCCATCTCCAATGAAGGGATTAGTCGCTGCAACCGTTCTAGGAATAACTTTTTGGAAAAAGCTCTTTTGTATTCATCCAAACCAAAACGCCAGTGTTTGAAAAATAATTTCCATGTACCACCGTAGGATAATGCCTGAAGCGTATCTTTTAAATCAAAATCTGTTTTTCCGTAACCTTCTCGCTTGAAAGTAAAAACTGCATTAGGTCCACATTCTACTCCGTGCTGTATCATCCTTGTGAAGTGAACACCCAAAAAAGGAAACTCCGGATTGGGAACAGGATAAATCAGGTTTCGCACTTTGTGCATTCCTTTTTCTGTCAGGTCATAGTAATCGCCTCTGAAACCAACTATCTGCATCTTAGGATCCACACCGTCTGCCTTGGCCATTCGGTCGCTGAACAACCCTGTACAACTAATGAGGTGTTTGGTTTTGAAGTTTTGTTTTTTGGTGACAATTAGTGTGTGACCATCTTGCTTTTCAAAAGCTGTTACTTCATGACCTGTGAACACTTTGCTTCCCGTAAATTTTTGTTCTATAATTTCTGCCAGCTTATTTGTCAACCCAACGTAGTCAACAATGCCTGTGCAAGGAACCCATATACCTTCTATGCCAGTACAAAATGGTTCAATATCTTTAATTTGTTGCGCATTAATTTTTTCAATTCCTTCAACACCGTTTTGTAAACCATTATTAAAAACACGATTCATGTGTGGCAATTCTTTTTCATCAGTGGCCACAATAATTTTTCCGCACACATCATGTGCCACATCATGTTCTTTGCAAAAAGAAACCAACTCTCTTCTCCCATCCACACAATTTTTAGCTTTGTAAGAGCCCGGTTTGTAGTAAAGGCCGGAGTGTATAACTCCTGAGTTTCTTCCTGTTTGATGTGCAGCAAGGCGGTCTTCTTTTTCAAGTACTGCAATTTTCAGATGTGGAAAACGCAGGTTAAGTTTATAGGCAGATGCCATACCTACACATCCTCCACCAATTACTACAATATCATATTCTGCTTGACTACTCATGCTTGTTGTTTAAACTGCCGCAAAGGTAGAAAAGCAGAGAGTTGATTGATGCCAATCCTTTAAATAAAATCAGAGCAA
>JBGARN010000070.1:0-23315 GCA_044230205.1 Bacteroidia bacterium | reverse complement strand
GCTCAATTGAGAACGAAGAAAAATACAATAGGACAAAATCCTTGGCGAGCTGTTCGACAATAGACAAGAAAGTAAAGGAAGAATTTCTGATTTCAGTTTACAATCTATGTGATGCTGAAAGAAAGTTCAACATGTGGCTTGAAGGGCTGACTCAAGAAAAAAACTTGCATAACATTGTTCAACAAATTACACAGGTTTCAATTAGCTCTCACTATTACACAAATCCATTTGCCAAAATATTTGAAAAACTCTCTGACTCAAACGAACAAGAAACGGTGCTCAATAAATTCCTTGAATTAATTGGCTCAATTGAGAACGAAGAAAAATACAATAGGACAAAATCCTTGGCGAGTTGTTCGACAATAGACAAGAAAGTAAAGGAAGAATTTCTGATTTCAGTATTCAAAAACAGCGATTCTGAAAGAAAATTTAAACTCTGGGTTGATGGCCTTTCTTCAGAAAAGGACTTGCACTTTATTGCACAACAAATCACCTTGGAATCAATTGATTTATACCAAATATTTGAAAATCTTTTGGACAGAAATGATCAAGAGATTGTACTTAGTGCATTTATTAATATAATTGGAGATATAGATAGCGAAGAAAAATACAATAGGATAAAATCCTTGACAGAATGTACTGCCCTCGATGAGAAAGTAAAAGTAAAGTTTCAACTTCAAAAGCTTATCGAAAGCAACATTCATTATCAAGTTGAACGATTTTTGGCTTCTTGGCAAATTAATGCAGATGATAAAGAACAACAAATAATAAATTTGTTTAGCAGACTGGATATTATTTCGTTTTATTCATTTTGCTTAGAACTCATTAACCCATTAGCTAAAATAAATACCCACTACAAATATAATGGATACTCATATTTAAAGATATACTTAGAAAACAGGGACTATATTGAAGAAACAAACAATAAATATGGCAACGCATCAATTTTTTGTTTCAATGGAACTTTGTTAAATGATAATCATTTTGAAACTAAGATTAACTATTTTAAAATTATTTCAACATACATTAAAAATCACCGCAGTATTTTAGAAGGAAATACAAAAGTTATTATTGATAGCCAGAATTTTAAATTAATATCAAAATATTTAAAAGTATTTCAAGCATATTATTCTTCACATGTTCGAATATGCACTGACTTGCTTATTGATAGTATCAAATTTCCCGACATAGAGAATTACATTATTCAAAAGTGTAATACATCTCAACTATTAAGGCTTTGGGTACACAGTTTAATTGAGTATTTTAATTTTAATAATTATTGTTTCTATTATTTTACGCTTACTCTAGAAGAGCGCAAAATATTTAACAAGAAGGCTAAAGCTAAAATGGGTGAAGAGATTAAGAACTCCATGCTCAAAAAAAGAGAACCGTGGAAATTTACCAAAAAAGAATTAACCCCTGAAAATTTAGATGTAGAATATTACACAGCTACTTGGAAAAGTATTTGGTTTGGAGATGGACATATTAAAATTTGCATGGACAACACTCCAATTTTTTCCAAAATTTATTTGTGGGAATTTTCAGAAGAAAAATTTAATTTTCTATACGAATATATTTCAGGTAGAAAGCTCCAAGAATTAAAAATAACTGCAAAAAACGATTTCATAATCAATATTGAAGGCTTAAATGACCTAGAAGAATTAATTTGGAAAATTCTAATTATTCAAGAAATTGAGGAAAAGGATGGAATTACAACAAGAAGTGAAGGTGCAAATAGAATCCCTATAAATATGATACTCAGAAATCAGTGTATTCAACTATTAAATAAATTTCAATTAAAGGAATTAAAACCTACAAGGGTTTTAGAAAAGACATTTAGTCGTGTTAAAGGTGGAAAAGTAGTTGATGTTTCTTTGCTATATTCTATTCCAGTTAACGATTATGAAGTTGCTATAGTTTGGGAAAGTTTAGAATTGGAAAAAGCTAAGGCAACATATATTTTTAAATGTACTAAATTAGAGTATGGTAGCATTTTCAACGAGATTGTGTATTATCTATCTGGTAATTTAAATGTCAGAAGCACACTAAGCAGTGAAGATCGTGAATCTATTATACAGCAAAGAAAACTTAGATACCTATGTAAAATCGGACACGATAATTTTAATTTCAATAAATGGGAAAATTCACTATATGAAATTCTCCCTGAACTTAAAGTAAAGTGCGGTATTATTTAAGCGTAAGTTATTTATCGAAATAATGAAGTAAATAAACCTAAGAAACATGCTTGATACAGTTCCACTCTGCCTCCAACGTCATCGTTGGTGGTTAGCAGTAGTTTGAGTTTTCTTAAATAAAGATTTCTTCTCAACTATATTCTCAATTGCATCCATGAACATATTAATACGTTTGCAGGGAAATAACTTTTGCCAATCTTATCGGTTTCTTTGAAACAATCACAATAGCAATAATACCTTTTGGCGGCATATTTAAATTTGAAGTATATTTATTTCAAAATAATGAATACCGACTTACTACTTAAAAACATTGGTCGTCATATTCAGCTCGATAAAGAAGAGCGGGATTATTTCGTTTCTATACTTCATCCACGGAAAATAAACCGGAAAGATTTTTTATTGCGGGCAGGAGACATTTGCAGAACAGAAAACTTTATAACCAAAGGTTGCCTTCGTACGTATACTATTGACGATAACGGAGAGGAACACATGGTAATGTTTGGTATTGAGGACTGGTGGGCAGGCGACCTTCGCAGTTTTTTAACCGAAACCCCGGCTACCTATTTTATAGAGGCGGTAGAAGACACTGAACTAATACAATACTCAAAAGCCGACCTCGAAATACTTTTTGTGAAAGTGCCCAAGTTTGAACGCTACTACAGAATTATGTTGCAGAAACAAATTGTTACACTTCTTCAGCGTATCAACCAAAATCTTGCTTTTACTGCAGAGGAGCGTTATCTCAACTTCATCAATAAATATCCGCAACTGCTGCAAAGGCTCACTCAGAAACAGATTGCAACCTACTTAGGCATCACACCCATCTTTTTAAGTATGCTCAGAAGAAAATTAGCCAAAAAGTAATTTATTAAAGTAGTTTAATTTTTATCGGTTTACTTCTCCGTTGTTTTGCATCGTTAAATTAATTAAAACAATAGAAAAATGAAAAACCGGTACAACACCTTTCGTTTGATCCACAAGGGTCTTCGCGCAATGCTTTATGCAGCATCATTAAAAATTCAACAAGCCGACCTTGGCTCAGTTGATGAGGGAAAATCAGTAGTTGATGAATTACAATTGCTGATTTCACTATTCGAAACACATGCTCACTCCGAGGATGTTTATTACAATGAGCCCCTTGAAAAACTTAAACCCGAGGTAGCCAACCTTTTTGAAAAGGAACACGAAGAAGATCATAGGTTAGGCAATAAGTTGCTATCTCTTATTGCAAAATGGAAAACCGCTTCAGACAATGAGTCAAGATTTGAAATCGGCCAGGACTTGTTTTATTCCTTTAATGAATACATTGCCTTTAATCTTTATCACATGAATAAAGAAGAAATCATGTTGAACGAAGTGATGTGGTCTGTTTATTCTGATGAACAAATTGCGGGTATGGAACAAAATGCGGTTCAGAATATTGCTCCTGCTAATATGGGTGAATACGGCAAATGGATTTTGCGCGGAAACAACAATGATGATATTGCAGGGTGGATATCGGAAATTAAACATGGCGCTCCTGCCGAAGTTTATACCTGGATTCACGGGCTCGCTAAACAAGAGTTAAGTGCCAATCGATTTTCGGCAGTAATGAATTTGGTATCGTAATGTTTTAGATCATATTTAAATAATGAAAGCAGTGTTCGCAAATCACTGTCAAAAAAAATACACAATATGAAACAACTAAAGCCTTTAAGGTGGAGTAATTATGTTTTACTGTGCGGAGTAGCCACTTTTTTAAATTATGTAGCATGCCGGCTGGCTATTCCGTATCTGGAATTACACAGTGCATTGCCAATTGAAATCATCTATTTCCTTTCCGTTGGAGGTATTGCATTAGCGCCAATGTTTTTTGGCGCTATCTACCTCACCAGAATGGAAATCAACACTAAGAATTGGGCTGATACACTTGAAAGAATGAGAGTAAAAAAACTTTCAAAAAGTGATTGGGTATGGACGATTTCTGCATTCATAATACTATGCATAGCTTCCTTTCTTATTGCTAAAGTGATAATGCCGCAAGCGGGTCTTACCGCAACTCCATTTTTCTTTAAGAATATGCCATTAGACGAACACCATATGTGGATTTTATACGTTTGGCCGGTGTTTTTCTTTTTCAATATTTTCGGAGAAGAGTTCTTCTGGAGAGGCTACCTTCAGCCACGGCAGGAGTTACTAAACAGGAAATGGACCTGGTTGTTCCAGGGGATATTCTGGGCTGCATGGCATCTGCCAATGGGTATTGATTTGGTCATTGCATCATCACCTATCTTTTTCATTTTGCCGGCTATTGTGCAATTTACGGGTAACACAAGTATTGCCATTGTTGTGCACACAGTTTTTGGAGCATTTGGTTTTTTGGTTTAGGCATTTAATGCAGTACATTGATTTAAGGATTTATAAATTATTAAACGATTTATTTGTAATATGGAATACTCAAACACAATTATTTTCTACGGAATTTTAACTTCCATATTAATGTCTGCATTAATTTTAATTTCCTTATACATTAATCCCAGGATATGGATGCATGATCTTCCGAAGGAGGTTCAAAAAACAATCCCCGAAAAAATCAGGAATGGAGAAGAAGCAAACACGGGTTGTCCTTATTTTATTTATCATAATCCTGCTTGTAACTCCTGCCATAGCGGTGATTAATTCTAATCTCCAACCAACATTAATTGAAGCATTAATAATTGCCTATGGAGTTTGTTTCATTTTTTAATCTTACTGACCTGTTAATTATTGATTGGTTAATTGTCTGCACCTTAACACCCGATTTTATTAAAGTAAAAGGAATTGAAGATGATGTTTACAAAACTATAAGAAGCACTTAAAAGATTTTTTTAAAGGTGTAGTTGTAATTATTATACCTTCTATGGGCAGCGGCCTGTTAGGCTATGTTGTTAGCAAATTATGTTCTATTTAAGTCCTTAAATTCAATATTAACCGGTAGCATTAAACTAAAACAAATGAGATGCTTAAGGAATTCTTTTTTTGTGAACAATTCGCAGTAGGAATTGTCATACCCTTTGCAGAAGGATAACCTGTGCTGACCTCATAAGTGCTATAATAATCACAAACACAATACGGATAAGAATTGATGGCGTTAGCGAAAATTGAACAGCAATACCTAAATTGACAAACAGATAAAACCTCAATTGCAATTTGAACAATGAAAAAATATTTCTCACCAACGCAGGTTTTTATTTTTCTCACACCGTTACTCTTCTGCATTGCATGTAATGCACCGGTTAAAAATGATTTGCGAAAAGAAAAGGAACACCCAAAACTTATAAAGACTATTGGTGATCCCAGGTATGGCAATGTTCAATGTATCCTGCAAGATAAAGCCGGTAACCTTTGGTTTGGCACTACAGAAAACGGGCTTTATAAATATGACGGAAAATCGTTTAGCCGGTTTTTAATGGCTGATGGGCTAAACTGTAATAATATTTATTGCATGCTGGAAGATAAAGATGGAAAAATATGGATAGGTACTGTTAAGGGGCTTTGTTTTTACAACCCTCCTGCTGATTACAATAGCGATTCACCCGGCATTTTTGGTAAAAGATTTATTGAAATAAAGCTTCCGGTACCGCCAAACCCTGCTCCAAATAAGGATGATCCCTATTACAGTTCGCAGTGGGTTTACAGTATCATGCAGGCAAAAAGCGGGAAGCTATGGTTCGTAACAAGAGGTGGTGTTTATATCTACGATGGAAACTCCTTTACTACGTTTAATATCAATGAGGCTGCAAATGGCACTATAAGCAGCAACTTCAAACCTGAATGTATTTTAGAAGATAATGCAGGCAACATTTGGTTTGGAGGTCGAACAAACGAGGGCGTGTATCGTTACGATGGAAAAGCTGTAACCAATTTTAAGATAAAGGAATTATTTCAAAATGGTCCAAAGCCAAGACCTCATAATTGGGGATGGCCTCAATTGCAAGACAGAGCCGGAAATATTTGGTTCAGCAATTGGGGTGGGGCATACCGGTACGATGGTAAATCATTTATAAGTTTTTCAAAAGAAGATGGATTACCCGGTATAGTTACCCGAATTATAGAAGACAAAAAGGGAAGCCTATGGTTTGGAGGTGATGGTATTTGCCGCTATGATCCTTCCGCTTCGCTCAGGACCGGTTCCAAATCTTTCACTTGTTTTACACAAAAGGATGGACTAACCAGTTCCGGAGTTTGGTCAATTTTGGAAGATAAAAATGGTAATCTCTGGGTGGGTACACGAGAAACAGGTTTGTACCTTTACAATGGAAAAACATTTATTACTTATTCGGAATATAAACACTAGCCTGCAATTGATTAACAAACAAAAGTTGCAACAACAGTCAAAAGTGCCCAAAGACAACGAACCGTTTTTGCCTTCGTTGGAATCCTTTCCAACGAACTAATAAAGAAAACTTTTTAATCTTTTCTTTGTTGTGCAACAGGCAAGGCTACAAAGTAACTTAAAACTGAAAACGTGAACTGAACGACTGATTAATAGCAACCGTAAAGTAGAACTTTAATATTGGTTAACTCTGGTAAATTTCATCACAATTAAAACAAGCATTATGAAAAAAACAGGAATCAAATTAATGGCAGGAATTCTGTTAATGACAGTTTCCATTTTTGCTGAGGCTCAGCAAAAGCCTAACATCCTTGTCATCTGGGGTGATGATGTAGGAATGTGGAACATTAGTGCCTACCACCGGGGCATGATGGGTGGAACAACACCAAACATTGATAAGCTCGCAAGCCAAGGAATGATGTTTATGGATCATTATGCTCAGGCATCATGTACAGCAGGAAGAGCTTCTTTTTTGCTGGGCCAGCAACCCATGAGAACCGGGTTGCTGACAGTGGGTATACCTGGTGCAAAACAAGGCATACAGGCTTCAGATCCCACCATTGCTGAATTATTAAAGCCTTATGGCTATGCTACGGGCCAGTTTGGAAAAAATCATTTTGGTGATCGTGATGAGTATTTACCTACTATGCACGGCTTTGATGAGTTCTATGGCATATTGTATCATTTAAATGCTGCTCAATACGCTGAACAATATGATTATCCTTCCCAGGAGGAGGCTAAAAAATGGGGATTCACCGTAAGAGGAATTATCCACTCAAAAGCTGATGGCAAAGGTGGACAAACAGTAGAGGATTTAGGACCCTGGGGAACAGAAGTGCAAAGACACCTGGATGAGGATGTTGTTAAACAATCTAAACGATTCATGAAAGAATCGGTTGCTGCCGGTAAACCTTTTTTTGTATGGCACAACTTCATAAGAATGCATTATCCGACTCATCAATCTGCTGAATGGAAAAACAAAACCGGTTATGGAGTATACGCTGATGGTATGGCTGAAATGGATCATAATGTTGGAGAGCTAATTAAGTATTTAGAAGAATTAGGAGTTGCCGACAATACCTTTATCATGTTCGCAACGGATAATGGTGCAGCAACCAACTCATGGCCTGACGGTGGTAACCAACCTTTCCATGGAGAAAAAGGCGCAGGTGGCTGGGAAGGAGCTTTCAGGGTTCCGGTAATTATTAAATGGAAAAATCATATTCCTGAAAATGTGTCTACTGGTGAATTTATGGCAATGGAAGACTGGATGCCAACCATCTTATCAATGTGTGTTGGAGATACCGGCCTGAAGAACGATTTATTGAAAGGTAAAAAAGTTGGTTCAAAAACTTTCAAAAATCATTTGGATGGTTATGACCAAAGCGACCTTGTTTTAAAAAATGGAAAATCAAAACGTAAAGAATTTTTCTATTTTACTGAAACCACTTTCCATGCAGTGCGATATGGAGACTGGAAATTTATGTTTGTTAAACAGGAAGACTGGTTCCAGGCGCCTCAGTTACCACTATCAACTCCAATCATAACCAATTTAAAATTAGATCCTTTTGAGCGGATGCATAAAACAAGAGGTTATGGCGAATGGCAGGAACAACGGGGATTTATGACGAGTGGGGCAGCCAAAGTTATTGGGCAATTTATCCAATCATTAAAAGATTATCCTCCATCGCAGCCAAGCGATAATTTTAAACTATCCGATGCTTTTGAAAAGTTATCGGCTGGACCTTCACATTAATAATTAAGACTGATAAACAAAGAAGTCAGAACCCCAGGATTGAACAGTTGAAGTTTTATCTTGTGGGGTTCTTTGCGTAAACTGCTAATAAACATCTCTGCCTTCGTTAGAAACCATTCTCACAAATCAATAAATTGCCGGTTTACTTACCGGAAAAAATTACAACAAGGGCAAAAAAAAATTAGCTTCAACGAACGAAAAGCACATTTTGTTGATACATGTATTATGAGCTTTTGCTTAGCTTATGTTAACGCTTGATAGTAGATTTCAGGCGTCTTCCAACCATTAAAAACAGGCCACTTTTATGTATGCCAATTCTACATAATTTTAGAAGCACTTACTAAATTGCAATTTTCATTTGCATTTTTGATTAGCCAAATATTTTTACCTTTCATCACTCCAAAAAACAGGTAGCTTATGAAAAAATTTGTACTTATTGCAGCAGGACTTTTGCTAATTACCTATATGGTAGCAGTTACATTACCCAAAAAACAAATTCAGAATCAACACCGCGCAGATTCTGAGACTGCATCCGAAGCCTCGGGCCGCATGCAATGGGAATTGCGAAGGCTGGCCGATCCTGCTACGGGTAAAATACCATCATTGATCAGGAGTAAAGAGCTTGCATTTGCAGCTACCTTGCCTAATGATGCACAGCAGCAGCTTGCCAAATTAAGCAGCACCCTTACCTGGGATTTTCGTGGGCCCTGGAATGTTGGTGGGCGCACACGTGCATTTGCAATTGATGCAACCAATGAAAATACATTCCTTGCCGGTGGTGTATCAGGAGGAATGTGGCGCAGTACTGATGGTGGTGTAACATGGACCCGTTCTTCACCAGTTACAGGTCATCCTGATGTTATTGCACTGGCGCAGGATACACGCCCGGGCCATACCAATACATGGTATTATTTATCAGGCGAAGCATATGGAACATCATCAAGCGGTGGTGCTGCATTCTTTTTGGGTAACGGCATGTACAAATCTACTGATGGTGGTTTAACGTGGAGTTCAGTTCTTTCTACAGTAAGCAACACTCCTCAGACTTTTGATAATGTTTGGGATGTGGCATGGAATGTAGTTACTGATCCTTCAAACGCTACACAGGAAGAGGTTTATGCGGCAACATATGGCACCGTTTGGAAAAGTTTAAACGGTGGCACATCATGGACTGCTGTTAAAGGCGGCCCAACCAACAGCTCGTATTTTACTGATGTGGCTGTTAGTGCCACCGGTGTGGTTTATGCAAGTTTAAGCAGCGATGGCACCACTAAAGGAATTTACCGGTCGCCTGATGGTGTCACATTTACCAATATACTGCCTGTTAATTTTCCTGCAACATACGACCGCCAGGTAATTGGAATTGATCCTAACAATGAAAACATCGTTTACTTTTTTGGCCCGACACCCGGCAGCGGACGAGTAACTACAGATTTTCAGGGGGATACGTTATATAACAGTTTGTGGAAGTATGAATATATAAGCGGCAATGGTTCGGGTGCAGGTGGCATCTGGACTGATTTGTCGCAGAACCTGCCCGGCAACATAAATATGTTTAACGGATTAAACACACAAGGAGGATATGATGTTACGGTAAAAGTAAAACCCGGTAATTCAAACATTGTATTTATTGGCGGAACTAATATTTACCGATCAACATCTGCTTTTGCAGATTCACTCAATACTACGGTTATGGGTGGTTATGCTATAGGTGCTGCCTTGCCGTTTGTTGAAGAATATCCCGGTCATCATCCCGATCAGCATGATCTTGCATTTCTTCCTTCCAATCCTGATGTTATGTTCAGCTATTGCGATGGAGGGATTTCAAAAACTTTGGACAATACCGCTAACCCTGTTGTTTGGAATGAACTGAATGCAGGATATATAACCTCGCAGTTTTATACCATAACAATTGATCACAGTACAACTGATGATATTGTGATGGGAGGGTTGCAGGATAACGGCACCTATTATACCAACAACACCAATGCACAGTCGCCTTGGGTGCATTCTTTTGATGGCGATGGGGCTTATTGTGCAATTACTGATGGCGGAGTAAATTATTATTTCTCAAAGCAACTGGGAAAAGTTGCCAAGACAACGGTTGACCCTTCAGGAAATGTTACAGCTTACCGCAGAATAGATCCTATTGGAGCCGATGGATATGATTTTATCAACCCATTTGTAATTGACCCGAATGATAATAACGTGATGTATATGCCTGCTGGCAAGCGAATGTGGCGTAATGATGATTTAAGTGCCATACCTTTAAGTAATCAGTGGGATTCTATTAGTACCAACTGGACCTGGTTTCCCGATACCATTACCGCTTCCAATGAACAAATTGTTGCAGTGGCTGTTTCCAAAGTACCTGCCCATCGTTTATACTACGGAACCAATCGCAAAAAGATTTTCAGGGTTGACAATGCCAACACAGGCAGCCCGTCTTCTACGCAAATTACTTCCGCCACTTTTCCTGCCAATGCCAATGTTAGTTGTATAGCAGTTGATCCAGCTAACGCTGATCATATACTTGTTGTTTTCTCGAATTATAATCTGTACAGTTTGTTTTACAGTGCTGATGGCGGAACATCATGGGGTAAAGTTGCCGGCAACCTGGAACAAAATACTTCAGGCACAGGTAACGGGCCTTCATGCCGCTGGGCTATTATTATGCCTGTTAGCGATGGTACAGTATACCTGGTGGGAACATCAACAGGTTTATATGCAACTGATACATTAATTAATAATGGCACAGTATGGGTGCAGCAAGGCACAACTAATATTGGCAACAATGTGGTGGATATGATTGATTACCGAACTACTGATAACCTGGTGGTGGTGGCTACGCATGGTAATGGCGTTTTCAGTACACATATTAATAGTGTTAATGATATTACTACCATAAATGAAATTGATCAGACAGCTTTCCGGTTTAATGTTTATCCTAATCCTGCTTCAAACTATGTGGAGTTAAAAACAGGCAGCGTATTAAATGGTAAGGTCAACATTACCTTAATTAATGATTTGGGTATTGAAATTAAGTCTTTCAACTTTCCAAAATACAATGGCAATGCTCTAAAGATAAATATTGAAGGTCTGCCCAAAGGTGTTTATTATGTAAGAATGAAAACTGCAGATGGTAGTTGTGCAAAGCAATTTGTAAAAATGTAAGTCATCGCTTAAAAGCAAAAAGCAAACTGTAAATGGAATTTAAACTGCGACCTTGGTCTGAAGCCGATTTGCCATCGCTGGTTCGTTATGCGAATAACTTTAATATAGCGAGGTTTATGACTGATGGTTTTCCGCATCCATATACTGAAACTGCTGGCCGGGCATTTATTCAATTTGCTTTAAAAGATAATCCGGTACACATGTTTGCTATTGAGATAAATGGAGAAGCAGCAGGTGGTATAGGGGTTCATCCGCAATCAGATATTCAACGCAAAAATGCAGAGCTTGGTTATTGGCTTGCAGAACCATTTTGGGGAAAAGGAATAATAACCTCGGCCATTAAACAAATGATCAGTTTTGCATTTACTACCTATGATATTGACAGGCTGTTTGCCCGACCGTTCGGATTAAATTTTGCATCACAAAAAGTTTTAGAGAAGGCCGGTTTTAAATACGAAACCCGTTTTGAAAAAACGCTATTCAAAAACGGTGAATATGTTGATGAGCTTTTTTATGCGGTAAGGCGCAAGGACTTGGAATAAGCCTTTGCTGCAATATTGGTTTTCATTGGATGTTGACGAATTGTTTCTGCCCTAATGCAAATATCTTAAAGGTTAGCTTCAAGGGTTTTTTTAAGGTCATCAGCAGTAAGGTTGGGTTTAAACTCGCCATCAACTGCCACTGTAATGCTTCCTGTTTCTTCGGATACAATGATAGTTAGTGCATCTGTTTGTTCACTCATACCCATAGCTGCACGGTGTCGTGTGCCTAAGTGAACAGGAATATCAGGATTGTCTGTAACGGGCAGCAGGCATCTTGCAGCTTTAATCTTATTACCGGCAATAATTACAGCACCATCGTGCAATGGTGAGTTTTTAAAAAAAATATTTTCAAGCAGTGTTGATGAAATTTCTGAATCTATCCATTCACCTGTATTGATATAGTATTTAAGCTCGGTATTTCGTGCAATGACTATAAGTGCACCGGTTCGGGTCCTGCTTAAATTGGTACACGCATTAATAACTGGTGTAAGGTTAAGGGTAGGGCCTTCGTGACCATCATCATCAGCCTTGAATATATATCGGGTAAAATAATTTTTTGCAAGAAAGCTGTTGGTTCCTATCATAATCAGGAATTTTCTGATCTCGGGTTGAAATACTATGATAAGCCCGAGAATCCCCACATTAATTACCAGGCCCAATAAGGTGCCTATTAACTGCATGTGTAGTGCTTTTGAAAAAAGCCACCATAATAAATAAATGAGCAATATGCCGGCAAATAATCGGGTGGCAGCGCCACTTTTTAAAATGCTGTAGGCTTTATAGAGAATAAATGCTACCAGCAGGATATCAACAATATCCAGCAGGCGTACAGGTAAAAATCCGATATTAAAATCACTCATCTATATAAATATAATCAGCAAAAAACGGCAGCAAATGCAATTTTATGGCATCAAAACAACAAATTCATGCAAACAAAATAAAATTAATTTTGCGCCTTGTTTTTTATAGCCGGCAAATCGGGCAGCAAAAGGCTGTATCCATTGCTTATTAAAAATAATTCATTACTAATAATAAATAGCTGAAGTAAGATGTTTGAAAATTTAAGTGACAAACTTGACCGCGCCTTTAAGGTACTAAAGGGACAAGGAAAAATAACCGAGATTAATATTGCAGAAACGATGAAGGAAGTGCGTAAAGCACTTCTTGATGCTGACGTAAATTATAAAGTAGCTAAAAGTTTTACTGACAGTGTAAAAGAAAAAGCCATAGGCCAGAATGTGATGATAGCAGTTTCGCCATCACAATTGATGGTTAAAATACTGCATGATGAGCTAACGCAGCTTATGGGTGGTTCGCATGCCGATATCAATCTTAAAAATAACCCTGCCATTATACTTATGTCAGGCTTGCAGGGATCCGGTAAAACAACCTTATCGGGCAAGCTGGCTAACTTTCTCAAATCAAAACGCCAGAAACAGCCATTACTTATTGCCTGCGATGTTTACCGTCCGGCCGCTATTGACCAGTTAAAGGTGCTTGGCGAACAAATTAATGTTGAAGTTTATGCTGAACCTGAAAACAAAAACCCTGTTCAGATAGCATTGAACGGAATTGCAAAAGCTAAGGAGAATCATAACAATGTGGTGATCATTGATACTGCCGGCCGCCTTGCTATTGATGAAATGATGATGGATGAAATAGCAGCTATTAAAAAAGCAGTTAATCCGCATGAGATTTTATTTGTAGTAGATGCCATGACAGGCCAGGATGCAGTAAACACGGCCAAGGCATTTAATGATAAGCTTGATTTTGACGGAGTAGTGCTTACCAAATTAGATGGCGATACACGAGGTGGTGCAGCACTTTCAATTAAGGCAGTGGTTAACAAACCAATTAAGTTTGTTGGTACCGGTGAAAAACTGGATGCACTTGATGTTTTCTATCCTGCACGTATGGCCGACAGGATACTGGGCATGGGTGATATCGTATCGCTGGTGGAGCGCGCTCAGGAACAGTTTGATGAGAAGCAGGCAGCCGAACTGCAAAAGAAGATTCAGAAAAATCAGTTCAACTTTAACGACTTTCTTGCGCAATTGCAGCAGATAAAGAAAATGGGTAATATGAAAGATCTCATCAGCATGATACCCGGAGTAGGTAAGGCTGTAAAAGATCTTGATATTGACAATAAATCATTTGATGGCATTGAAGCTATCATAAAATCTATGACACCAAAGGAACGCGAAGAGCCCGGTATTATTAATGGTAGCAGGCGTAAGCGAATTGCAGATGGAAGCGGAACCACCATACAGGAGGTTAACAAACTTATCAAGCAATTTGAAGATATGCGTAAGATGATGAAAATGATGAGTGGCAACAATATGAAATCAATGATGCGGAATATGCCCGCCAGGAGATAGATTGCAATTGCATAACCGGCTGTAAAAAGTATTTTACTATATTAATTATTTTATTTACGTTTAGCCTGTCAGTTATTTGAACTTAATCCCCTTAATTTATAAATTATGGCAAAAGCATTAAAAAAAACAGCAACAAAAAAAGTGGCAGCAAAAAAGTCTGCAGCTAAACCTGCCGGAAAAGCAATTGCAAATTTACCGGGTGAGCAATGGAAAAAGCTAAACAAAAGCGACCGCCCTTATTTGATTAGCAATTATGGCAGGGTTAAAAGTTTTTACTATAATCCTGAACATGGTACATTGGTAAACGGAAAAAATGTTAATGGCTATCTTGCTATGGATATAGTTTATAAAGGTGTTCGTAAAATGCATTACATACATTATTTAACTGCTGAACATTTTATTACTAAACCGGCATATAAAAATGCTGTTGTAATTCATATTGACTGGAACAAACTGAATAATAAAGTTAAAAACCTGCAATGGGCAAAACCTAATGAAGCTTTTGCCAGAACTGCAAAGCAAAATCAGAAGCTCACCATTTCGGGCGTTCGCAAAACGTTATCATCAAAGCTTAATCGTGACCAGGTGGTAAAAATTAAACAAAGCCTTAAAAAAGGAACTTTACAAAGCGAAATAGCCAGGAAATATGACATCAGCGAAATGCAGGTTTCACGAATTGCACGCGGACAAAGCTGGGCTTATATTAAAGTATGATTTGTTTTTGAGCAGATAAATTCTCGTTAATATTTTTCAATTCCGAAATAAATAATTGCTAAAAACAGTTTTTTACAGCGAAGTTTATATCATATTAGCGGCAGGTATTTTAGCTTAATTATTAGATAACAACAGAAATCTTGGATTTTCAAATTCTTACCGAGCAACCTTGGTGGTTTATTATTTTTTGTGTAGCACTTGGAGTTGTATATGCTGTGGTGTTATATCGCAACGATTCGCAGTTTGGTGAAGTACATAACTGGTTGCGTAAACTAATGTTTGCTTTTCGCTTTCTCTGCGTAACTATTTTAGCTTTCCTGTTGTTAAGTCCGCTAATTAAAACTGTTACCCGCCAGGTTGAGCAACCTTTAATCATAATAGCGCAAGACAATTCCCAATCTATTGGTATTGGTAAGGATTCATCTTTTTATAAAGGAGCCTATGTTGAATCGTTAAATAAACTGGCAGGTAATTTAAAAGGTGATTACGAAGTAAGGACCTATTCTTTTGGTGATCAGGTTAAACCACAACTTGAATTCAATTTTACTGAAAAACAAACTGATTTTTCTGAATTGTTTGATAACCTTACTATTCAATATGCCAACCGGAATCTTGGTGCTGTAATTATTGCAAGTGATGGATTGTTTAATTCAGGAAGTAGTCCGTTATATCTCGGTGAGAAACTTAAAGTTCCGGTTTATACAATTGCTCTTGGTGACACTACTGTTCAAAAGGATTTACTCATTACTAAAGTTAATCATAATAAGGTAGCTTATCTTGGAAATAGTTTTCCGCTTGAAATTATTATTGATGCCCGGCAGTACAGTGGTAGTAAAGCTACACTAACTGTTCAAAAAGACAGTTCAGTTGTATTTCAGCGCGAAGTGGCAATAGCAAACAACAAGTTTCATCTTTCTGTACCGGTTTACCTTGATGCCAAAACCAAAGGCATACAGCATTATAAAATTTCCCTCAGTGAATTACCTGGTGAAATAAGTACATCAAACAATAGTGTTAGTGTTTTTGTTGAAGTACTGGAAAACAAGCAGAAAATATTGTTGCTGGCCAATTCACCACATCCTGATATTGGCGCAATTAAAAATGCTATCGAAACCAGCCAGAATTACGAGGTTAAGGTTGCTTATGCACGAAATTTTGACAACAATATAAAAGACTATAACCTGGTAATTCTGCATGGCATACCTGCACAAAATTTTAATGCACAACCTTTATTTGATAAGCTGGCAAATACAGAGGTTTCAGTTTGGTATATACTAAATACGCAAACCAATATCAATGCATTTAACAATAGTGGTGCAGGGCTTACAGTAAATGGATTTAATGGCAAAACCAACCAGGTACTTTGCACCTGGAATCCAAATTTTTCATTGTTTAGTTTAAATGCCGGTGCTGCTGATTTTTTTGAAGCAATGCCACCGCTTGCTGCACCTTTCGGTACCTATAAGGCAAATGTTGAAAGCAGGGTGCTGATGAATCAGCGTATTGGTAATGTTAGTACCGATCAGCCATTACTTGTTTTTAATGAATCTGGCGGGCATAAAACAGCAATACTATGTGGCGAAGGAATTTGGCGCTGGGGATTAAAAGAATTTTCAGAAAAAAACACCCGTACTCAAACTGATGAGTTTATACAGAAAATTGTTCAGTACTTATCGGTAAAAGAATCGAAATCGCCATTCAGAACAAAGTACAAAAACAATATTTTTGAAAATGATCCTGTGGTTATTGATGCCGAATTATTTAATGAAGCTGGTGAAATGGTTAATACACCGGATGTAAAAATTGTAATAACAAGCGCTGAGAAGAAAACCTATCCTTTTACTTTCAGTAAAACTGAAAAAGCGTATACGTTAAATGCCGGTTATTTTCCTGTAGGTAATTATTCATTCAGGGCTGAAACAAAATTGGGTGATAAAATTTATACACATAGCGGTCAGTTTGCAGTGTCGCCATTGCAGGCAGAACTGTCTTCTACAACAGCTGATCACCAGCTGATGTCAGCACTCGCTAACCGGACAGGCGGTACATTGGTTTATCCCAATCAACTCCTGCAACTTGAAAAGCTGATTAAGGATCGTAAGGATATTACTTCTGTTGCATATATCAAGAAGCAATTAAAAGATATGATTAACCTCAAGTGGTTATTTGCATTAATTATGCTATTGCTTAGTGCAGAGTGGTTTTTAAGAAAACGAAGTGGTGCTTATTAAGCTATAAATAAAGCATTTCAAGTTTAGTTTTTTATTACCATTCTGATACAGCTCTTTAAAAATCGTTCGTCAATAGTTATACCCAAACCTGGATGATCATTAATAGTTATCTTTCCATTCGCATTATAAATCATTCCTCCTAAAATATAATCCTCTTCAAACATTAATGGTGTATCAAAATCATAATACAATACTTGAGGGCTGCTGAGTGCAAAATGTGCTGATGCTGTAAATCCCAATCTCGATTCTAAAAAACCGCCAACCTGCAATTTAATATCAGCATGCACTGCTTTTTGGGCAATGCTTACTGCAGTACGTATGCCTCCGGATTTGCCAAGTTTTACATTAAAAAGTTTGCAGGCATTTAATGCAATCAGCCGTTCGGCATCGTGATCATTACAACATGATTCATCAGCCATTATTGGAACAGGACTATTATTTGAGATTTCAGAGAGATTCATAAAATCCCACCGTGGAATTGGCTCTTCACAAAACTGAACATTAAAATCCTTCAGCTGGTTTAATATCTCAATTGCTGAAGTTACATTCCATCCCTGGTTAGCGTCAATACGTAATGGAATGTCCATGCCAATTGTATTCCTGATTTTTACAATTCTGTTTAAATCATTATCGATCTGTTCACCTAATTTAATTTTAATGACCGGGTAGCCCTGCTTCATAACCTGCAAAGCGTCCTCAGCCATGGTAGCTGCATCACCAATGCTTACTGTATAGTCTGTAGTAATGGATTTATTTATTCCTCCCAGATAAGCATATAATGGTAATGAGCGATATTTTGAATTGATATCATATAAAGCCATATCAAAGGCACTTTTTATACTGCTGTTAGCATAGATTATCTTATCCATTAAACCAATGCAGTAATCAAGCTCAAAGGCATTTTTTCCTATTAGGGCCTTGGCAAGAAATTGCCCCACAATAAAGCAGGTTTCAATACTTTCGCCATTAATTGTTTTAAAAGGGCTGCATTCACCATATCCAATAATTCCCATATTGGTGTACATTCTAATGATGACATTTTCAGCGAAATCAAACCGGCCAAGCGAAATAACAAATGGCTTTTTCAATTTAATTTTTGCCTGGTAAATTTCAATTTGCTCAATTATTAATTGTTCGGGCATTCTATGTAGTTGAAAAAATTCAAAGGGCTAATTATAAATCCTTTTCAAACCAAATACAATGAGTAAAATTATATTATGAGCAATGTATCCGGGGATTAATTATTAACAGTTTGCTTTTAAAAACAATTGTAATAAGTATGCTTGCACTCTACAAACGCTGCTGTTAATATGATTAATTTTGGAAACAGATTAGATAATAAACGCATTGGATAAAATGCAGAAAAAGCAGGTTTGGTAAATTCTATAAAATTGAGGCAATGGCAAAGAGTAAAATAATGGAGCATGACTATAATGAGGAAAGTGTAACATCGCTCGACTGGAAAGAGCATATCAGGTTACGGCCAGGTATGTACATTGGTAAGCTTGGTGATGGAAATGCTAAAGATGATGGTATTTATGTATTGCTTAAGGAAGTAATTGATAATGCCATTGATGAGTTTGTAATGGGTTATGGTAAAGAAATAGATGTTGTTTTAAGTGATAAAACCATTACTGTGCGGGATAGGGGAAGGGGCATACCCTTGGGTAAGGTGATTGAATGCGTGAGCCAGATAAATACCGGAGCAAAGTATGACAGCAAAGCATTTCAGAAAAGTGTAGGCTTAAACGGTGTAGGTACTAAAGCTGTAAATGCATTGAGTACCTACTTCAGGGTTCAATCAGTACGTGAAAATAAAACAACTATAGCTGAATTTAAAAGAGGCACACTAACTTCCAGCCAGATTGAAAAAAAGTGCGACCTGGCTAATGGCACATCAGTGATGTTTATTCCTGATGATGATATTTTTAATGATTATAATTTCAATGTTGAATTCATTGAAAAAATGCTTTGGAATTATGTGTATTTAAATGTCGGGCTTATAATAAATTTTAATGGCAAGAAATTCTTCTCACAAAATGGTTTAAAAGATCTATTAAGCACTAATTTAAGTGAAGAGCCAATTTACCCTATTGTTCATCTTAAAAGCGATGATATTGAAATTGCATTTACCCATACCAGCGCATATGGTGAAGAGTACTATTCATTCGTTAACGGACAACACACAACTCAGGGAGGAACGCACCAGGCTGCATTTCGCGAAGCGATAGTAAAAACCGCCAGAGAGTTTTATGATAAGGAATTCGACCCAAGTGATGTGCGTAGTTCAATAATTGCAGCAATTTCAATTCGAATTCAAGAGCCTGTTTTCGAAAGCCAAACCAAAACTAAATTGGGGTCACAGACAACTGAACCTAACGGAGGGCAGTCTTTGCGACAATGGATTGTTGATTTTGTAAAAAAAGAACTGGATAACTACCTGCATAAAAATCCCGAAATGGCTGAAATATGGAAGAAAAAAATTCTTCAGAGCGAACGGGAGCGGAAAGACATTGCCGGAATTAAAAAACTGGCCAATGAACGAGCAAAAAAAGCAAATCTGCATAATAAAAAACTTCGTGATTGCCGTGTACATTTGGACAGTAAGCACACTGACAGGTATGAAAGCACCATATTTATTACCGAAGGTGACAGTGCTAGCGGTTCAATAACAACAGCGCGAGATGTAAATACCCAGGCCGTATTTAGTTTGCGGGGCAAGCCTTTAAATTGTTTTGGGCTGACTAAAAAAGTAGTTTACGAAAATGAGGAATTTAATCTTTTGCAAAATGCACTGAATATTGAAGATGGACTGGAAGGACTAAGATACAACAGGGTTGTGGTTTCAACTGATGCTGATGTTGATGGGATGCATATACGACTGTTGCTTCTCACTTTTTTCCTTCAGTTTTTTCCTGACCTCGTTAAGGCAGGACATGTTTATATCTTGCAAACACCATTATTCAGAGTAAGAAATAAAAAAGAAACAATTTATTGTTACAATGAAGATGAGCGAATAAAGGCGATTAACAAATTGGGACCAAAACCAGAGATTACTCGTTTTAAAGGACTAGGCGAGATTTCGCCTGATGAGTTTAAAGGATTTATCGGAAAAAAAATGCGTCTCGATCCGGTTGAGCTGGGTGACCATACGATTATCCACAATCTGCTTGATTATTACATGGGAAAAAACTCTCCCGAGCGGCAGGATTTTATAATTAACAACCTTCGTATAGAAGAAGAGTTAGAGCCATTGGTTATAACTGAAGAGGAAAAGTAATTCTTCAAACTTTAGTATCTCCTAAGTAGAATCGGATTTATTATTTAATACGGATGTTTTATTGATTTAATTATTCGGGATATTAGTCCCTTAAGTTTTCATAATTTTCTTCGATTAGTTAGCTTTTTGGTGCAATATTTGGATTGCGCTTTGCCCAGTTATGAAAACGAATTTGAAACTTTTACTGTAAGCGTCAGCAAACCATAATTGGTAACCACAGTTACACATTTCATTTTCGAAAATCTTGCTCCATTTTATGCATGATCCCTTGCAGCATAAGTCATGTTATTTTTAAGTAGTTATATATCAATGTCTTGATTATGGCATTTAAAGGGATTAATGATATAAATTACGATGTTAATAAGTTGTTAGCCATTGAAAATGTGAAATATACCTACAAAATAAGATATTTCACCAAATATAAATTTGCTTTAAAAAAATAAAAAACTGAAATTTGTTAAAATAAAATCCCCCATAAATTATGCAAAAATATACCTCCTTTTCACTTCTACTTCTTTGCTTTTTGTTCGCAATTTCATCTACCGTTAATGGGGCAGCGCCTGTTTACAAGCTTTTTAGCCTTTCAGTTTCAAGTAATGAGAATTATAGCAAATACTTAAAAGAGTACACTTTTCTTAATCTCAATACTGATGTTCTTGAAAAAATAATAAATGATAATGCAGATAATATCGATATTGAAATTCCGGTTTCTAATTCAAAAAAAATTCTTGTAAACCTTCATAAGTCAAGAGTACTTTCTGATGGATTCAGGATTACAACACCAAATGGCGATATTGAGTATCAGCCGGGTTTATTTTACCAGGGAAAAATAAACGGACAATTTTCAACATGTGCTTTCAGTTTTTTCAATTCATCAGTAATGGGCGTTATTTCATTTAGTGAAGGAAATTATGTTATAGGTTCTGTTGACACCAAAAACCAGTTATCTACTGAGTACATTATATATAATGATGCCAATATGCTCGTTCAAAATCCATTCGAATGTCATGTTGCTGATAACAGTCCAGTTCCCGGCTATCAAATGAAAGGTGGCGATCCCCAAACACAATCTACAAATTGTAAAATGATTGAAATATATCTGGAAGCGGATTATAATTTATATTCAGATAAAGGGAGCAATGTAACTAACGTAACTAACTATGTTACCGGCTTATTTAATGTTGTGGCAATGTTATATACTAATGAGTCAATAAATATTGCTATTAAACAGCTCTATGTATGGACTACACCAGATCCCTTTCCTGATAATTCATCATCTTCAGCCCTGACAAGTTTTCAATCGCATTTGTCAAGCGGCTTTAATGGAGATATTGCCCATTTGCTTTCAACAACGCCTACCAATCTTGGCGGTATTTCATATGTAGATGTGCTTTGCAATCAATCATATGGGGTGAGTTACAGTAATATTTATAACACATATAGTAATTTTCCAACCTATAGTTGGTCAGTTGAAGTTGTAAGTCATGAAATGGGCCATGCTTTTGGATCACAGCATACACATTGGTGTGGATGGCAATTATCACCAGGCGTAACCGGCCCAATTGATACTTGCTACACACCTGAAGGAGGTTGTTATTCTGGGCCATCAAAGCCCAAATCAGGAACAATAATGAGTTATTGTCATCTAACAGGTAGCATAAACTTTAATTCTGGCTTCGGACAGTTACCCGGAGATTTGATTCGTTCAAGATATAATTCCGCAACGTGTGCAGTATCCGGATCAGGAACTACTGTAACTGCATCGGGTAGTGGCAATGTTTGTGTTGGTTCAACAGCAAATTTATATGCTGCTGCTGCATCAGGCTCTGTTTATTCATGGACAGGTCCTGCTGGATTTACCTCAACACTGCAAAATCCTTCAATTGCCAATGTGCAATCTGTAAATTCAGGTACCTATGCTGTATCTGCCACGTATAATGGCTGTACAAGCGATCAGGTAACAACTGCTATTAATGTGAATCAATTTCCTTCTGCTCCGATTAGTCCTACAGGTACTAATGCATTTTGTTCTGGTGGCAATATTTTACTTAGTACAAATGTTGTATCAGGTAATACCTATCAATGGAAGAAAAATGGCAATAATATAGCCGGAGCAACCAATGCCTCTTATATAGCAACTACTGGTGGAAAATATAAGGTTACGGTTACAAATTTAGCTGGATGTTCAAAAACCTCAGCAGTTGTTGATGTTGTTGCACCTCCTGGTATGGGCGTAACTGCTTCGGGCAGCTTAACATTTTGTGCAGGAGGCAGCGTAACTCTTACAGCAGTTTCAGGTGCTGGTTACAGTTATCAATGGCGTTTGGGTGGTGTTAATATTTCTGGGGCTACCGGTCAAAGTTATACAGCAACTGCTGCAGGAACATACACTTGCGTAGTTGCAAATTCATATGGATGCAGTACAATTTCTGCAGGAAAAAAAGTCGTGATCAATTGCCGTTTATTATCCGAATCAACTGATGACATGATAAGTTATATTGGCCCAAATCCGTTTACAGATAACGTTACTATTAATCTGAATTCGGCTAATGCAAAGGTTTGTATAAAACTTTATGATGCAATAGGCAAACAATTATCAGTATTTAATAATGTAAGTACCAATGATGGATTTGTATTTGGAGAACAATTAATGCCTGGTATTTATATGGCAGAAGTTACTTGTGGAGATAA
>JBGARN010000069.1:0-22950 GCA_044230205.1 Bacteroidia bacterium | reverse complement strand
TTGAGTATTAACACAAAGCATCAATTAAGTAGTGTTAAGCAATAAAGTTTCACATCTCAATTTTCTTAACCAAATTGCAGCCCCCTATGAATATCTATCAGCAAATAATCCAAAAACGGCAAAACGGCAAAAAGCAATTTGCAATTTTAGTTTACCCCGATAAATGTACAGAAGCAAACGCGCTTCGCATTGCAGAATTAGCCAGTCAACATGAAGTGGATTATATTTTTACAGGTGGCAGCTTACTTACAAATGGTAATCTGCAGGCATGTATCAAAACACTAAAATCAAAATGCACTAAGCCTGTTATATTATTTCCGGGCAATTCATTGCAGATTGACGGGCAGGCCGATGCTATTTTATTTCTTTCATTAATCAGTGGGCGTAACCCTGAGTTATTGATTGGCAAACATGTTATAGCAGCACCAATTTTAAAAGAAAAGAAAATCGAAACGATAAGTTGTGGCTATATGCTTATTGAAAGTGGAAACACAACCACAGCTTTATACATGAGCAATACTCATCCCATACCACATGTGAAGAATGATATTGCTGCCTGTACTGCATTGGCAGGTGAGATGCTTGGGCTTAAGCTTATATACCTTGATGCAGGAAGTGGTGCCCGGTTGCCTGTAAGCGCAGCAATGATTCGTGCAGTAAGAAATGAAACTTCAGTGCCATTAATAGTTGGTGGCGGAATTAAAACCAGTGAGCAGGCTCATACAGCGCTTCAGGCAGGTGCTGACTTAATAGTGGTTGGTAATGCAATTGAAAAAGATGATTATCTGATTGCTGAATTGGCTAAAGCCATAAGTGAATTTAAATAACGTTTTAAAATTAAATGGCGAACAAAAAACGAAACAAGCAGTAGTTTGAGTATTGTATTACAACTTTTAAACCATTTATATAATCACACTTTATTAAGTGAACGAAATAGAACTTATCGGTGCGCTTTTTGGAATTGCCGGAGTGTGGCTTACCGTCAAAGAAAAAATAGGGTGCTTCCCTTTAGGGATAATCAATGTTTTGATTACTGCATACCTGGTTTTTTCACAAAAGTTGTATGCCGATACCTTGCAGCAGGTTGTTTACTTTATTTTACTCATGGTAGGATGGGTCAACTGGTATAAAGCCGGCAGAACCAATACTACTGCAGTAACTACTATGGCAACATCTCAGCGCATTGGATTCTTGGTTATTTTTATTTCAGCCACTTCAATCATGTACCTGTTACTTAAATTTTATACTGATGCTGCTTTGCCATTTTGGGATTCAACCGGAACTGTAATATGTTTTATAGCACAGTATTTAGTTGCAAAAAAGAAAATTGAAAACTGGCTACTATGGATGATAGCAAATACAATGTATGTGGGAATTTTTTATGTAAAAGGAATGGAATACTATTCAATACTGTCAATCGTATATTTTGTTCAGGCGGTTTTTGGATGGTACGATTGGAGAAAAAATTTAATCCCTGAAGTTATTTCGAAATAATTTAACCACCTGTTACAATTGACTGTTAACCGGAACATAAAAACCATTGCAATAGTTGGGCCTGAAAGCACCGGCAAAAGTGAATTGTCAGCTGCACTTGCCAGCCATTATAAAACCATTTGGGTGAAGGAGTTTGCCCGCGAATTTTTAGAAGGGATTAATCGTCAATACAAGTATGATGATTTACTTCAAATTGCTAAAGGACAATTGAAACTTGAAGAGGAGGAAATGCAAAAACTTATTTCTTCATCCCTTCACTCTGATCTTAAAACTCCACTAATGTTTTGCGACACCAATCTTACAGTTATTAAAGTATGGAGTGAATTTAAATATCAACGTTGCGATAAATGGATATTGAATCAAATAAAAACAAGAAAGTATTTTCTCCATTTGTTAACTGATATTGATTTACCCTGGCAGGATGATCCGTTACGCGAACATCCACAACAGCGAAAGGAGTTGTTCAATATTTACTACGATGAATTAATTAACCAGAAAGCCGACTTCGAAATTGTAAGCGGAATTAATGAGGAAAGAATTACAAATGCCATTCAAATTATTGATAGCAGAATCACGCATTTTTAAACTCAACAGGTAAACTTGGTTTGCGGCTATTAAAAGTTAAAACATTCTAAACACCAATGCTGTTTTCAATTAACCTCTATTTTTATCCGTAACATTTTTCACTACAATTTACTATGAGCAAAATATTTACAGCTATCCTGGTATTAATAACATTTAGCATATATGCACAAAACGGTTCTAACCACGGCAATAAATTCGAACAGTTAGGTCAAACGTTACAAGACCCTAACATGTACCGGTCAGCTTCGGGTGCACCGGGGCCAAAGTATTGGCAACAAAGAGCAGATTATGATATTGATGTAACACTGGATGAAAAAGACCAGCGGATAAAAGGCAGTGAATTAATTACCTATTATAACCAATCGCCCGATGTTTTATCTTACTTGTGGCTGCAACTTGACGAAAACCAGCACGTGAGTAAGAATGATAACAACAGGCAAAATGAATCTACAGTACCTGACAAGCTAAGTGCAACTGAAATAAGCAGACTTAAGAATGACGATACTCCTTTTGGAGTAAATATTGAAGCAGTTACTGATGCTTCAGGCCGACCGCTCGCTTACACCATTAATCAGACCATGATGCGTGTTGAACTGCCTGCCCAACTTAAACCCGGTGAAAAATTTGCATTCAGAATAAAATGGAATTACAAGCAGGTTAACCGCATCGAGCGTTGGGGGCGTGGAGGTTATGAATACTTTAAGGACGACAGTAATTATGTTTTTACAGTTTCACAATGGTACCCTCGCATGTGTGTTTACAGCGATTGGCAGGGATGGAATAATAAACAGTTTACCGGAACCGCAGAATTTGCGCTAACTTTTGGAAACTTTAAAGTACGTATGACAGTACCGGCCGACCATATAGTAGGGGCTACAGGCCAGTGTGATAATTATGATAAGGTGCTTACCGGAGATCAGTTGTCACGATGGAAAAAAGCGCAATCATCCAACGAGCCTGTTGAGATTGTTCTGCTCGAAGAGGCAAAAAAAGCTGAAAGTGACAGGACCGTAAAAACCAAAACATGGAGCTATCATGCAGAAAATGTGCGCGACTTTGCATGGATTTCTTCTCCAAAATTAATTTGGGATGCCATGAGTGTAAATGTTGAAGGAAAAAAAGTGATGGCCATGAGTTATTATCCAAAAGAAGCTTATGGATTGTACCGCAAATTTTCAACCAAGGTTGTTGCCAATACCATACGCGTTTATTCAAAGCATACCATTACTTATCCTTACCCGGTTGCCATTTCATGCGAAGCATCATCAGGCATGGAATATCCAATGATTTGTTTTAATTATGGACGAACTGAAAAAGACGGCACCTACAGCGAAGGCACTAAAAACGGGATGATAAGTGTAATTACTCATGAAGTAGGGCACAATTTTTTTCCGATGATTATTAATTCTGATGAGCGCCAGTGGACCTGGATGGATGAAGGGCTTAACACGTTTTGCCAGTTTTTAGCCGAGCAGGCATGGGACAGTAAATTTCCGTCATCGCGTGGACCAGCACATAAAATTGTTGATTACATGAAATTGCCAAAAGACCAGCTGGAACCCATAATGACTAATGGTGAAAACCTGGCCAACCGCGGCAGTAATGCATATGGCAAGCCTGCTGCCGGATTAAATATCTTACGCGAAACCATTATGGGTCGCGAGCTGTTTGATTATGCTTTTAAAGAGTATGCCAGGCGTTGGGCGTTTAAGCACCCAACACCAACCGATTTTTTCAGAACCATGGAAGACGCATCGGCTGTTGATTTGGATTGGTTTTGGCGTGGCTGGTTTTATGGTATTGAACCTTGCGATATTGCCATTGATAAAGTGGTTTGGTATAAAATGAACAGCAACAATCCTGATGTTGAAAATGCAAACCGGAAAACAGAAAGCGAAAAAAATGAAACCTATATCAGCAAAACCCGGAATGCTGCCGAAGGTAAATCGGTGGTAGAACAGGATACCAATGTGCAGGATTTTTACACCACCTACAATAAATTTGCAACTACTGCCGAAGCAGCCGAAGAGTTCAGTTCATTTTACAGCTCACTAAATACAGACGAAAAAAAACTTTATGATGCTAACCTCAATTTTTACCAGGTAACATTTAAAAATATCGGAGGGCTGGTAATGCCAATTATCCTGCAAATGACTTTTGCCGATGGCAGTACAAAGGTGGAGCGCATACCTGCATACATCTGGCGCATGAACGAACAGAAGGTGAATAAGGTGTTTATTACCGATAAAGAAGTTGTTTCATTTCAATTAGATCCTTTTCGCGAAACGGCTGATATTGATGAAAGCAACAATATGGCCGGTAAACCAACAGGCACTCCATCAAAATTTGAACTGTTTAAAGAGAAGCAAAGCAAACAGCGTGGTGGCCCCACAGGAAACAGCAATCCTATGCAGAGAAAATAATAGTTCCTTAAATTGAGATGATCGCCTTAAAGGTGTAAATCCGAAAAAGGAAATTTAGCATGTGGTTGGTGTTCTTCATATCAACCACTGACCGAGCAGTGAATCAGGTAACAGATTTTCATTCTTAAAACAAATTCCATTTTGCATGATTAAACGATTAGTTTTTGGCCGTTGTCCACGAACAGGGCCTAGCAATCTCCTCCCCTTTTCGTCATTGCGAGCGAAGCGAAGCAATCTTTTATAACGTTATGTAAACCCTCCATGAAAAAAGATTGCCACACTCGCCTTTGGCGAGCTCGCAATGACGTCTTGTAATAATATTATTTCCATTCCATCATTACATGTTTTTAAAATGCGGCTGCTGTTAACGAACAGTGCGAGGCAATCAGGTCTCCTTTTCGTCATTGTATGTGCATAAAGTGCGGCTGCTGTCCACGAACAGCGAGAACTGCAATTTTTTTCAAAGCCAGATGCAGCGCAGCATAATGCGACAGAAAAAAATGCAGTTGGTGTTCGTGGTGCCCTTTCTTTTGTAACTTTTCTTTGGGCAATCAAAGAAAAGTTTGAAAAAAGAAAAAGCAATTGCTTAAGCAAAATTGCCAGCAGGGCATTAGTTTTTTAGTTACCAAAACATTTGCCTTACGGCAATTTGCATTTGCTCAGGTATTCGCTTTTTAATTCCACTTTTGTCTTGACAAAAAAGTGGAGGAAAAGGTCAGGAAAATACTAAGCGACCTCATGTGCTGTCAACCGACAAAGCAACACATTGAATATTCCAATGTGTATTCCAAAAACCTTTTATTCTTTCACTAACTTTTGCCGGTAAACTCCGTTAGCTGTTTTAATATTCAGAAAGTAAATTCCTGGTGGCGCATGGTTTAAATCCAATTCCGTTGAGTTTTCTCCTTCAGTCATTGCTATGGAATGATGCAGAACCATTTCTCCAACTGTATTGTAAATTTCAATGCTGCCCTTTAAATTATCATCAGAGGTAAATGATAAGGTGACATTGCCTTTTGTGGGATTGGGAAAAGCACTGCAATTGCTTATTGGGTATGCAACAGCTATGGTTTCTCCTTCGCGCAAGGCTGCGGTAGTAAAATTTTGTATGCCGCTGAAATATGAAATTTTGTCCGTAGGATCATCGCATACTGTACTAACCTGCCATTCGTAACTGGTTGAAGGCGCTAAACCGTTGAGTGGTTTATAACCTTTGTTAACATTTGTTCTTTTCCAGGTCCAGGTGGTTGTTCCCGCAACCCTGTAATGCAATTTGTAATGATCAGCACATTTAATAATGTCCCAGTTTACTTTGGCGCTTGTTGCAGTTATATCTGACGTGTTGAAGCCAGATGAAGGGGCAGGGCAGGCACCATCAGCAAAAAGCTTTACAATCCAATAATCATAGCCACCATGATTACCTGAAACATTTCCGTTGTTTGACTTAGTAGAGCCTGCAACAATATAACCGCCATCTGCGGTTTGTTGTATTGATTCTGCATAATCAAAATCACTTCCTCCAAAACTTTTTTGCCACTGAATAATCCCTGCAGTGTCAAGTTTTACAATCCAATAATCGGATGAACCATGATTTCCTGAAACATCAGCGCCAATTGAGCGGGTATAACCTGCAACAATATAACCCCCGTCAGATGTTAGTTGTATTGATCTTCCCTCATCATAAAAATATCCCCCCAAGGGTTTTTGCCATTGAATGTTACCCGCTGAGTCAAGCTTTACTATCCAACAATCAGCATAACCTTGTTGAAGACTATGATTATATTTAACATCCCAGCCATTTGAACATGTAGAACCTGCAACAATATAACCCCCGTCAGGTGTTTGTTGTATTGAGTACGCTACATCTTGTTTTCTTCCGCCCAGGCATTTTTGCCATTGCATGGTACCTGCCGGGGAAAGTTTTATTATCCAATAATCGTTTTTAAAATGGTTCCCCGAAACATTTCCGTTATTTGACCAGGAATGACCTGCAACAATATAACCGCCATCTGAGGTTTGTTGTATTGATAGTGCATAATCATCATCACTTCCTCCACGACTTTTTTGCCATTGAATGTTTCCTGTCGAGTCCATCTTTACTATCCAATAATCAGAACTACCGAGATTCACAGTAACATCTCCGTCAATTGAATTTGAATTACCTGCAACAATATAACCACCGTCAGATGTTTGTTGGATTGAGTTGGCACCTTCTGAATTGCTTCCTCCAAGACATTTTTGCCATTGAATAGTTCCATTCTTATTAAGTTTTACTATCCAAAAATCATTGCTGCCATGGTTCCCTGAAACATCTCCGTCATTTGAACTTGTATAACCTGCAACAATATAACCACTGTCAGAGGTTTGTTGTATTGAATTTGCAACATCATTACCACTTCCTCCAAAACATTTTTGCCATTGAATAGTTCCATTCTTATTAAATTTTACTATCCAACAATCACTGCCACCATGATTACCTGAAACATTTCCGTCATTTGAAAGTGTATAACCAGCAACAATATAACCGCCACCAAAGGTTTGCTGTATTGAGGTGGCTCTATCTACATTGCTTCCTCCAAGACATTTTTGCCATTTGACAACACTTTGTGAGTATGAAATGGCGGTAATTGTTTTTATCCCCGGTGCAGAATTGCCGCTGGCATTGCTTGCTGTGGCAGTGTATATACCGGCTGCATTAACGGTAATTGATTGGGTTGTTGCCCCGGTTGACCATAAATAATTTGTAGCTCCTGCCGAGGTTGCAGTAAGCACTGTACTGTCTCCGCTACAAAGAACATTCCCTTTTGATGAGGTTATAACAGGAGCAGGTGGAACGGGATAAAATGATAAGGCAACTGCTATGCCTGCATAGCAGATGAGCACAATAAGAAGTTGAATTTTTTTCATAGCATTTTGTTTTTGATTGTTTGTTAATTGTCAGCACTATGATTTATTAGGTTAAAGGATTTTTTCTCAACGAGTGTTTCTACTGATGCAGAGTCTGTGTGCCACGAAGCGCTAAGATAAATAAACTGGAGAATTACCGTATGCTGTAAAGAAGATGATGGAAGACCCATCGTTGAGGATTGTACAGACACACCCATGCTTTGTACAGTGCAAAAAGGTGCGGCTGTTGTCCACGAACAAGGCATAGCAATCTTCTCCCCATTTTCGTCATTGTATGTGCATAAAGTGCGGCCGCTGTCCACGAACAGGGCGAAGCAATCAGGTCTCCTTTTCGTCATTGCGAGCGAAGCGAAGCAATCTTTTAAAACGATATGCAAACCCTTCAAGAAAAAAGATTGCCACACTCGCCTTTGGCGAGCTCGCAATGACGTTTAGTTATAATATTATTTCAATTCCATCATTACATGTTTCTAAAGTGCGGCTGTTGTCCACGAACAGGGCGAACTGCAATTTTTTTCAAAGCCAGATGCAGTGCAGCATAGTGCAATAGAAAAAAAATGCAGTTGGTGTTCGTGGGGCACTTTCTTTGGTTCTTTCTTTGTGCAAGCAAAGAAAGAACAGGAAATGTCTTAGCGTCATTGCTTAAGATAAATTGCCAAAAGCGTAATGAAAACTACAATGAGTTGAGTTACTAAAACATTTGCCTTATTACAATAGGCTATTTTTGGGTTGCTGGAAAGGATTTACCTGAAGCAAGCAGGTTCAAATAACGGCCTTAAAAGGATTCCAACAAGGGTACATGCCATAAAGAGGTAATTCCGAAAAAGGAAATGTAAAATGTTGTAATCAGCATTACAAAACTGAAACAAGAATTTTGCTGGTTAAATCAATGCAGCATTTTCGACATCTTTAATTAACATTGCACACCTGACAAATGGCATCAGGGTGATTTATTAAAGCAGTTAAATTTATTTTTTTCCGGGTATGAAATTTATTGACATTATCGGTCAGCAGGCAATAAAGCAACGGCTCATCAATTCCGTAAACACCGGCCGTATAAGCCATGCACAATTGTTTTATGAACAGCCCGGTGCAGGAGCAATTCCATTAGCAGTAGCGTATGCACAATTTATGAATTGTGAAAACCCGGCTGAAAATGACAGTTGCGGTATTTGCAGCCAATGCCTCAAAATTGAAAAACTTATTCATCCCGATTTGCATTTTGCAGTGCCAACTGCCTCCGATTCAAAGCAGGATAAAAAAGCCACCACCAATTCATACGCTTCCGAATGGCGCCAGGCTTTTTTAAACAATCCTTATTTGAACCTGGCCGACTGGTTTACTGAGTTGGGTTTCGAAACCAATAAAAATTTACTCCTAAGTGTTGACGAGGCTGCCGATATCATACATAAGCTCAGCTTTAAAAATTATGAAGCAGCTTATAAAGTGTGTATCATCTGGTGCCCGGAAAAGTTTCATCCCTCAGCGGCCAATGCCTTACTTAAACTAATTGAAGAGCCTCCCGATAAAACCGTATTTATACTCGTTACCGAAAACTACGATATGCTGCTGCCTACCATTTTATCACGTTGCCAGCTTATTAAAATTCCGCGGGTGGCTAATGCCGATTTGAAAGTGGCCTTACAAAAATTCTATGATAAATCCAGCGATGATGCAGCACGTATCATACACCTGTGTGACGGCAGTTACCGCGCAGCGGTCGAACTGGCTGCTGAAGAAGCTACTGATAAGTATGAGGTTATGTTTATCAACTGGATGCGTATGTGCCTTAACCCGCTTAATGATTTTGAAAAGCTCAATGAATGGATTGAAGTAAACTCGAAAAAAAAACGCGAGCAGCTGAAAAATTTTTTCCACTTTGCCCTTGAAACCTGTCGCGAGTGCATGCTTATCAATTACTCCGATTCATCGCTGGTGCGGTTTGATGAGCTGCAGTTTCCCAACCTGAAAAAATTTGCACCGTTTATTAATCAAAACAATGCCGATCAGTTCAGCAAATTACTTAGCGATGCACATTACCAGGTTGAAAGAAATGCCAATGCCAAAATTTTGTTTTTAGATTTGTCGTTCAAATTTGCAAAGTTGCTGGCAGTTAAATGAAGGGAGTGAGGATAGCAGTTATAGACGCAGCAGTTGATGAATATTATTTTTATAAAGTTTAAAAGATAGGATTTAGAAGATATGGGATGTAGTTCATGTTCAACCACCACAGGTGGTTCACCGGCAGGGTGCCAGAATAACGGCACATGCGGTACAAGCGGATGCAATAAATTGAACGTATATAATTGGTTAGCTGATATGACATTGGCCGATGGGCAAAAGCCTTTTCCAATAGTTGAAGTGCGGTTTAAAAATTCACGCAAAGAGTTTTTCAGGAATAAAAATGAAATTGCATTAAGGGAAGGCGATGTAGTGGCCGTTGAAGGTAGTCCGGGACATGATATTGGTGTGGTTTCAATGGCGGGTGAATTGGTGCGCCTGCAACTGAAAAAGAAAAATACCGATGAAAACAGTGCTGATATCAAAACGCTTTACCGTATAGCCAAAGGTCCTGATATAGAAAAATGGGAGCAGATGAAGGCGCTTGAGGTTAAAACCATGTTCGACTCGCGCACCATTGCCTTACAACTGGGTTTGCAAATGAAGCTGAGCGATGTAGAGTACCAGGGCGATGGTAAAAAAGCCACGTTTTATTATACCGCTGATGACAGGGTTGACTTCCGCGAGTTAATTAAAAAACTTGCCGACAGGTTTAAGGTGCGCATCGAAATGCGGCAAATAGGAATGAGGCAGGAAGCAAGCCGCCTTGGTGGCATTGGTTCATGTGGACGTGAATTGTGCTGTTCAACATGGCTTACTGATTTTAAAGCGGTAACCACAAGCGCTGCTCGTTACCAGCAACTTTCACTTAACCCGATAAAACTGGCAGGTCAGTGCGGAAAGCTGAAATGCTGCCTTAATTATGAATTAGACAGCTACATGGATGCTGTTAAAGATTTTCCTGATACAGGCATTAAGCTTGAGCTGCAGAAAGGTTATGCCAAGCATATTAAGACTGATATCTTTAAACGCCTTATGTGGTATAGTTTTACTTCAACAGAAGCGCGTGGAGATGAATGGCATCCTGCCGGATCTGATGCATGGATCCCGTTAAGCGTTGACAGGGTGAAAGAGATTATTGATATGAATAAGCAGGGTCACAAACCTGAAGAGCTTAAAACAGATATTGTAATTGAAGTAGTTGAAAAGGTGCATGATTACGAAAATGTGGTAGGGCAGGACAGTATTACGCGGATGGATAAGAAGAAGAAGAAAAAGAAGAAGAAAGAGCAGCCTGCTCGTAATCAGCAACCGGCACAACAACAGGCAGCAGTTAATAAGCCAGATGCCCAAAAGCCTAAGGACAACAGGTCGCAACAGCAGGCACCCAATAAGCAGCAAGGCAAACCGAATCAGAAACAAAATAAGCCGCAGCAGGCGCAGCAGCGCCCACAGCAGTCCCAGCAAAAGCAGCAGCCCCAGCAGCAGCAACAGCGGCCGCCACAGGCACAGCAGCCTCCTCAAACGCAGCAGGTACAGCCTCCCAAGCCACCATCGCCTCAGCCCCCGGCAAATCCTCAGGCACCTGCAAAGCAGAATCCTTCCCGTCCGCAACGGCAGTCGCCCGAAAAATTTGATTAATTGATCTGAGTAATAATCGGTAAAGCATAACTACTTTGAAACATAATAAGCATTTTCCATTTTCATTTTTTGAATTGCTGTTGCTAACATTTGCTGTAAGTGTTGTTGTTTCGGGATGCGATAGCAAGCGTGTGTTCGAAAAAAATCAGAAAATTGCTGACCGCAACTGGAATGAAAATGCTGCAATTCAATTTGATGTTAATATTGATGATACGTTGCAGTACTATAATATTTACATCAATGTGCGTAATGCCGACACTTACAGGTTCAGTAATCTCTATCTTTTTGTTACAACTACATTGCCGCAAGGACAAAGTGAACGCGATACTGTTCAATTAATCCTTGCTGATGAAAAAGGAAAATGGTTGGGCAGCGGGCTGGGCGACATTTTTGAAAACCGGATTTTGTTCAAGGAAAAATTCAGGTTTATCAATAAGGGTAATTACAATTTTAAACTTGAACAGGCAATGCGCCTTAATCCACTGCCCGGCATACTTGATGCAGGTATCAGGATTGAAATGGCAGATTAGATGAATTGCATTTGAAGTTTAACCAAACCTTTTAAAATCTTACACTTTTATGAACCAACAGTTTTATAAAATAAGTTCAACCGTTAAATTTCAATAGCTTTGTTTCATAGCTGAACAAATTATGAGTTTTACAAGCACAGGCTTTTCAAAATATAAAATTTTAACTGCACTTTGTTGTTGCCTGCTTCTGTTACCGGGAGTGATGTATGGACAATCCATTAAATATTCAGCAGGCGAAATTACCGAACGCGGTTTTGATTATGTAAAAGTAATAGGGCAGGATGAAGAAGGAGCTTATGTTTTGCTGAGTAATTTTCCTCACTCAAGCTCGCGCGATAAAGTTGGTTTTAAGATTAGAAAATACAAAGTAGCTTTTTACAATTTCGATTTGCAGCGCAAATGGAGTATAGCAATTGCTCCTGGCTCTGAACAAAGCATAGAAAATGTTGGCTTTGCCTGTGGTAAAGTGCTGGTCATCTATTCTAAACAAAAAGAAAATAATCGTGTTGAGTATTTCCTCCAATGGATTAATAACCGGGGTGTTTCTTTGGGTGGAAATAATAAGAATTTTGAAATCACTTACCAGCGTGGTAGTGATTACGGTAAAGCTGAAGTTACTGCATCAACTGATAAGGAACGTATTGTTGTGCTGTTGCACGAAATGACCAACAACAATCGCCAGTTATTTCATTGCGCTGTAACAGATAGTACCTTGCTGGTTAGCAAAACAAAGGTTATTGAGGTGCCCTATGGCGCCAGTAATTTTGAAGCTGATGAATTTGATATCAGTAATAATGGCGATGTTGCAGTATCTGGTTTGCTAACAGCCGATCAGAAAAAAAGCAAGAACAAACTTTTTGACGGTAACTTTTTTGTTTACCTGTTGCCTGCTAACAAAGACCTGGCTGATGTACGTGAATTCAAAGTTCCGGATAAAACCATTAGTGAAAGTTCAATTGTTTTCGATAACAAAAATGGAAAACTGGCAATTGCAGGTTTTTATTTCGACCGCCAGGCCACAATAGGTTCAGGTGTGGCTTACCAGCTTTATGATTTAAATGATGGAAGCCGTTCAGATGTCTATACCAGTTCTTTTGATCCTTCGCGTAATGAAGAACTTATTGGTGCGCGCAATAAAGATGACGGCAACAGCCTGATGAATTACACAATACGAAATATTATTCTTAAAGCTGATGGAGGAGCGGCATTGGTTGCTGAATCATTTTATACTACCGAATACTCATACTTCGACTATTTTACGCAATCGTATTACAGGAGAACCGAATACCATTATGGCAACATACTTACGGTTTCCATAACCAATAAAGGCGAGATTGAGTTTACCAGGCTGATTAAGAAAACACAGGAAAGTACTGATGATGGCGGCCTGTACTCTTCGTACCTTTATATGGTAAGCGGTAATGCGCTCCATTTGTTTTACAATCGCGAGATTAATTCAAACAATGAAATTGCCGGTGTAAGTATTAATGCAAAAGGAGAGCGTATTGATAAAAATGTGGCCCGAAATGTTGATCACATCTGGATAATGCCGGGTAATGGCAAGCAGGTTTCAGCTGATGAATTATTTGTTCCCTGCATTCAGAAGAAAAAGCTGGTGCTTGCAAAAATTTACTTATAATACCTAAGCCTTTTTACAAACAGGCATGAGCAAAGCAGCTTTTATTTACAACTACCTGAAGTATTTTTTTAAGGCCAATAACAGGCACGATATACATTCACCGTTTTTATTCAATTTAGTAAATGCAGTGTTGTATGATAAAAGTCCGTATCCCACTTTTGGCAAAATTGAAAAACTCCGAAACCGTTTAAAAGACGATACCACTTCTTTAACTTTAACTGATTTTGGTGCAGGAAGTATTGCTGGTGCAATTAACAAAATAAAAAAAAGCACAGTGAAGGTTATTGCCGGCAGTGCAGCCAAGCCGCGCAAGTACGCACAACTATTATTCAGGCTGGCAGCATACCTGCAGCCGCGTAATATGATTGAGCTTGGCACATCACTGGGTATTTCGGCTTGCTACCAGGCTGCTGCCGTACCGGCTGCAAAACTAATAACCTGTGAAGGCAGCGATGCACTTGCCGGTATTGCAAAGCAAAACTTCAGTGAGCTAAACCTTACTAATATTGAAGTGGTAACCGGTAACTTTGATGATACGTTGCCGTTAGTGCTTAATAAAATGACCAGTGTTGACTGGGTGTTTTTTGATGGCAATCATCGCAAGGAGCCTACATTACACTATTTCAAACTTGCATTGGAGAAAATAGACAAGAACACTGTTTTTATATTTGACGATATTAACTGGAGCCGCCAAATGCAGGAAGCCTGGCAAGAGATAAAACAAGATGAAAAGGTAGTCGTTACTATTGATATTTTTATGATGGGCATAGTTTTATTCAACACCGATTTAAGCCGCCAGCATTTTGTGATACGTTATTAAAAATATATTTGCTGTAACACTGCAATAAAAAGTACATCTATTAAATGTGGAATTTCAGTTAATGTAAACTGTAATATGGAACAAAAAGAAATAATCAGGCTAACACACATTGCAAGAATGTACCAGATTGGTGCTGAAAAAATTTATGCCTTGCGTGATATCAGCACTTCAATTTATCGTAATGAATATGTTGCATTGATGGGCCCTTCGGGTTCCGGCAAGTCAACGCTGATGAATATACTTGGCTGCCTTGATACACCAACAGGTGGCGAATATATCCTTAACGGAATTGATGTAAGCCACATGAGCGACAATGAGCTTGCACAGGTTCGTAATAAAGAGATAGGATTTGTGTTTCAAACCTTCAACCTGTTGCCTCGGTCAACGGCACTTGAAAATGTAGCCTTGCCATTGGTGTACGCAGGTAAATCAAAAGAAGAGCGCAATAAAATGGCCGAAAAAACATTACGCGATGTTGGCCTTGGTGATCGTATGACGCATAAGCCCAACGAACTTTCAGGTGGTCAGCGTCAAAGGGTGGCTGTTGCGCGAGCATTGGTTAATTCGCCATCTATCATTTTAGCCGATGAGCCTACAGGAAATCTTGATTCAAAAACTTCAATTGAAATAATGGGGCTTTTTGAAGAAATCCACAGGCAGGGTAATACAATAATAGTAGTTACGCACGAAGAGGATATAGCCCGTTATGCGCACCGGATAATCAGAATTAAAGACGGACTGATTGAAAGCGACAGCACCAATACAAATATTTTAAAAGCCAATGCACCGGTACTAGCCTAGTATCTGTAGATAATTAAAGCTTCATGAAAATATATACCAAAACAGGTGATAAAGGTCAAACATCGTTAATTGGCGGTGTTCGCGTGCCCAAACACAATGTGCGTATTGACGCTTATGGCACTGTTGATGAGTTAAACGCTTACATTGGTTTATTACGTGATCAATCCATTGACCAACATTCCATTAATATACTGTTGGAAATTCAGGATCACCTTTTTACTATCGGTTCTCATCTTGCAGCAGATCCTGTAAAATCAAAAATGAAATTACCTGAAATTTCAGAACAAGATGTTACGTTGCTTGAAAATGAAATGGACAGCATGAATGAAACATTGCCTGAAATGCGATCTTTTGTTTTACCAGGTGGTCATACCATTGTTTCCTATTGTCATATAGCCCGCACGGTTTGCAGGCGTGCCGAACGATGCGTTACTCATCTTGCCTCCACGGAAAAAGTTGATGATATAATTGTTATTTACCTTAATCGTCTCAGCGATTATTTGTTTGTGCTTTCACGAAAAATCACAAAGGATTGTAATGCAGAAGAGATCCCCTGGAAACCCAAACAGTAGTTAGTTTCTGCCTTACCGCCATTTCAGTAACTTAATTTTCAAAAGCCATGCATCATTCAGTAATGTTGATTGATGTCATTGATTACGCATTACAATTTTCTTCTTCAATATTTTTTTCTCTTTGAGAATCCGGATAATCCTAAAATAAAAAACGCTGTACATAATAGTACAGCGTTAAAGTTCAACGATTAAATGCTATGCATATTATCGGAATTAACAGATGCAGTGAACAAGTATATGCTTGACCCTTAACTACTATGTTCATGCGCAGCTTCGAAATGCGCAGTTTATTGCCTGTTTCCCACCCTGAACTTAATGTTATAATTAAATGTTTTACCAACCAGGTCAGAGCTTTCTGCCAGTTGTATGTTATTAAATGCCTCCTGCACTTTTTCAAAAAGCTTAACATCACTGTAATTGGATTGCGTTATGGTGATGGTGCCATTTTCATTTATTAAAAAGCTAACCCTTACCATTCCATCCTTTTGGGTGATAGTGTTAATATCAAATTTGTCAAACTCTCGATTGATTTTCTGATTTAACTGCATGGCATGATAGCTGGCTTTCTCAATTCGTGGTGCAGCCGCTGATATTGCAGCCAGGCTTACTATTGCTATTAAAGTAAGCAATAGGTATTTGATAGTAGTTTTCATCTGATTTGGATTTTGTGATTACCTGTAGCAATTAAACTACAGCAATAAGATGAGGCTACTACATAAAAAGTTACAGGCTACGACTCTTAATTTTTTGCAAAGAGTGCAAATTCAAACAAAATCAATGCGTTTGAATTAACTTCTGTTTAGTTAATAACCAATTTTTGATAGTAAATCTCCTTTGACCCTTTAATGGTAAGAAGGTAAGGTCCTTTGGATATACCTGTAATTGAATATCGGGCATTGAAATTACCGGTGTTATTAATAATAAAATCCGACCATGCTTTTATACCCATTGTATTGAATAGCGCAATTTCAAAATTTCCAATTCCTACATTGATGATATTAATTGAAAAAGTTCCATTGTTAGGATTAGGAAAAATTGAAATGGATTTTGATGTCTGACCATAATCAATACCGGTAATGCTGATCACATTAGATACAGAAAAGCAACCAATAGCATTGGTCGTAATACAATAATAACTGCCCGCTCCAATCGGATAGTAATACTGGTTAGTTGCTCCGGCTATTAATCCGCTGGTTACTTCGTACCATTGATAGGTAAAGCCGGGGAGGGAAAATAAGGTGTCGTTTGATTGATAGATACTGTCTGATGGCGAAGGATATTCATTGATAAAATTAGTCAGCAAAAGTGTATCACAGGCTGAGCCATTGCATGCAATTAATGTAACATCAAAACTTCCGTAGTTATTGTAACAAATGTTTGTCGGATTTTGCAATGTGCTGGTAACGCTGTCAGCACCTGGAAAAAACCATTGCCATGAAGTTGGATTATTGGTTGATAAATCAAAAAAATCAATGCATTTTTTTTCACAGAAAGAGCTGTCGCTGGATGAAAAAGAAACCTGGGGAGCACAATTAACGGTTGTAATTTCAATACTGTCAACTGAAGTGCAACCAAAGGAATTAGTTAGCTGAACAAAATAAATTCCGGCTGTATTGGCATTAAAAAATGAATTTGTTGAGCCGTCATTCCACAGAAATTCTGTATACCCGATGCTATCAGCCTGCAAGAGCAATGAACTGCCTGAACAAATTGTTGTGTCGCCATCAAGGTTAGCAGCAGGTGACGGATTTACAGTAAGCTGAATGGAATCAACTGCAGTACATCCACTGCCATTATTAACAGTTACCGTATAGGTGCCTGATGCATTGGCAACAATTAAAGAATCAGCAGAACCGTTTGACCACAAATAGGTGAGACCACTACCTGAAGTAACATAGGTTTGAAATACCATGTCAAAGCCTGTCATATAGGTGCCTGAAGGATCAACCAGCGCCATTTCTCCTCCGGGATAAGTACCGGGCACTTGAACCTGTACACCATAAGGATCGGGCATGGCAGGTCCGGGTATGAATTGAAAAGTGTAAACCTGGCCGGCAGTTACAGGCGCTGACACAGCAAAAGAAAGCATACAATTACCACCACCACAAATCACGTTAATAGTTTGCGTTTGTAATAAGGGGCCACCTGTTCCTGTTCCCGAAAAAATATTAAGCGTGCCCGTTGCATTGATAAGGGTAAAAAAGCCCAGGTCTAGTTGTGATAATGTTCCTGTAATACCTGCTGTAAATGATTGCCAGTGGCTATAACCCGGAAGGTTACGGGCACTTGTTCCGCCATTATAGACCAGCTGCGATTGATCAAGGGTCATAGTACTTCCGCTACCGGTACCCGATGCAATCAATACAACTGAATCATTATCGCAAAATGTTGTCGGGCCTTGGGGCGTAATTGTTACAGAACATTGTGCGTTTGAATTAATTGATATTCCCCAAAAGAGAATCATTAGCAAACAATTAATTGAAATTTTCATACTGGTTTTTTCTGCGCTGCTTTAATTTAAACTAATTAAAACAACAATAAATTAATATTCATTCGCTTGAATAGATTCAATGCAAAGCAACTTAACCCCGCCTGAATTAACAGCGATTTTTTATAAAGTAAAATTAGAAAGAAGAATAGCTTTTATGAAATGATCAAAGTCATTCAACCATTTAAGAAAAAACCGGCTAAAGGGTTTTAATATACTAAGGAGTAACTTCGGCAAACTCTTTCATATCAACAGGCACCACTTGGGTAACACCTTGCTCTACCATGGTTATTCCATAAACCAGGTCAGTAGCAGTCATGGTTTTTTTATTGTGAGTGATTACAATAAACTGCGTTTCACCACTAAACTTCCTGATGATCTGAATAAACTTATCAATGTTGTTATCATCAAGGGGAGCGTCCACCTCATCGAAAATACAAAACGGAGCAGGCTTTAAAAGGTATATACCAAATAATAAAGCGGTTGCAGTAAGTGTTTTTTCACCACCGCTTAATTGCTGAATAGAAAGCGGCCGTTTGCCTTTAGGCTGAGCGATAATATTTATTTCACTTTCAAGCGGATTGGCAGGATCGGCAAGCAACAGGTCGCATTTATCTTCTTCGCGGAATAAGGTTCGGAATACATGTATAAAATTTTCGCGCACCTTAATGAATGCATCCATAAATTTTTCATGAGCCGTAGTATCAATCTCCTGCATGGTTTGCAATAAAGATGCTTTTGCATTGGCGAGATCTTCCTGCTCTTTCAGAATAAAATCATGACGTTCCTTAATTTCTTTAAACTGCTCCAGTGCCATAGGGTTTACAGGACCAAAATCTGCAATTTGCTTTTTCAGTTTTTCAACCTTGGCCATTAATGTCTCTTCTGTCCATTCAGGGTCCGGTTCTTCATCAATAATTTCGTTGATGTCTACCTGGAATTCAAGTTGCAAACGTTCTTTCAACGAATTAAGTTTCAGCTTAAGGTCATTCACTTCATCATGAATGGCTGCTATCAGGCCATCTGCATTTTCTTTGTTTTTGCGTATATCATTAATGTTACGCTCTTCAGCATCTATTTCACCTTTGGCTTTAAAATATTCTGTTTCAGTAACTGTAAGGCTGGTTTCAAAATTCTGTTTTTCAGTAAGCAATTCAACCAGTGAATTTTCTACTGTTTCAAATTCAGCTTTCGAAACGGTAAGTTGTTCAATCGCCTGGGTCAGTTCTTCTGCATTGTTTGCTTTGTTTTGCATCGTAACCTGTTGCTGATTGGTTTTATATTCAGCATCGCGTTTTATGCTTTCAATGCGGTTTTGCTGTTGAATGCAATTGATATTATGCTGGTTGAATTTTTGTGAAGCTTCGGCACTTTGAATCTGCAGGGTATTTACCAATTCCTGCTTACGCTGTTGTTCATCAATAAGGGTGTTTAAGCGGGTTCGCAATTCTTCGCTTAGTAAATCATTGCCGGCAGATTCAGCATTCTCAGAAGTTAATACAGCAATTTCACTCTCTAATTTCTCAATTGTTTTGCGATAGGAATCAATTCCTGATTGTAAAAAGTTCTTATTGTTGGTTATGGATGTTATTGATGCAGTTGACTTGCTAAGGTTGACTTCACTTTCATTTAAAATGCGATTAACCTCTTTCAACTGGTTATTGATTTGAGCTGAGATATTTTCAACATCAATAATTTCACCCTGAAGTTTTTCTACTGTTGCTGTAAGTGACTTAATAACATCTTCAAGATCGTGCAGGTTTTTGAATTTCCCTGTACGCTTGCCGTCAAACAAACCAACACTTCCGCCTGCAAGTGAGTATTTTTGCTTAAGCAAGGTACCCGATGCACTTAGTAATACCAGTTTGCTTTCAGTATCTACGTGATAATCGGCAACCTGTTTGTTATCATGTAAAATGTAAACGTGACCCAGTAAAAACTTAAAAAGGTGTTCGTACACTTTATCAAACTCAACCACCTCCAGGGCGCTAACGCTTCCTGAGGGTGGAATTGGAGATTCGAAAATTTTATTCCGGAAATTTTCAAGAACAAAAAAATTAGCCCTGCCCTTTGATGATTCGCTGAGTATGTTCAAAGCTTCAACGGCATCGTAATTGGTTTCAGCAACAAAATAATTTAACCAGGGCTCCAGGTAATTTTCAATGGCAATTTTAAATTCTTCTTTACAGGCAATAATATCACTCAATAAGGGGGCCTTTTTGCTCTTCTCATGATGCTGTTTTAAAAACTTAATGGACTCAGGGTATCCGTCCATTTGCTCCAGCATATTTTTGGTAAGCTGGTATTGATTGGTTTTCGCATCCAGCTTACGCGACTCTTCCAGTAATTGAGCATTTAAGTTTTTTAATTGTTCCTGGTAATTTTTTACTCCGTTTTCCAGCTCATTTTTCCTGTCTTTGTTTTCAGTAATCTGCTTTTCAAAAACTTCTTTTTGCGGAAGCAGGGCAGCAAGTTCGCTTTCAACATTTGAAAGTTTTGAAAGCGACAACTGATTCTGTTCATTTATGCGAAGCAACTCGCTGTTAAGCGATTCAAACCGGGTTTGCTTTACGGCAATTTTGGTTTCATGAGCATTTAATTCCTGGCGTGTATTAAACAACAAAGTATTTAACTCACTCAATTCTCTTTGTGCTGTGCTGAAATTTTCCTTCAGCATTTCCGAGTTAATTTTCAGCTGCTCGAGTTCAGTATGCATTAATATCAGCTGTTCATCAGCATTAATTATATCAGCATTCAGCTTTTCAAGTTCTGTAGCAAGTGCAGCAAGTGTTTTATCGTCCTGGTCGTTCTGAATTAAAATGCGCTCCTGTTTTTCATTCAGGTTGCGAATGCGGTCAACCAATACTTTTTTATTACTTTCTGCAGTATTAACCTGCAGCAGTTTTTCATTCAGTAATTTTTGTGCAGCACTCAGGTTTTTTTCTTTATCAATAATGTCTGTTTTCTTAAACTGAATGGCAGCTTCCATCGTGTCAATCTGTGTAGCCAGGCTCACCTTTAAATCCTGTTGCTCCTGCTCACGTTTTTTCAATTCATCAAAACTAAGCCTGAACGATCGGATATTATACATGGCATAAGCAACAGAGAAGCTTTTGTATTCGTCTTTTATACGATTCAGTTTCTCTGCCTTTTTTGCCTGTGCTTCAAGTGTCTTTAGACTTTTTTCAATCTCAAACATCAAATCGTTTACACGATTTAAATCACTATCAGTTTCTTCAAGTTTCTGCAGTGTTTGTTTTTTGCGGATTTTATATTTCGAAATACCAGATGCTTCTTCGAGCAGCATACGAATGGTATTGTTCTTATCGCTTAATATTTCATCTACCATTTTTAACTCGATAATGGAATAGGAATCGGGACCAATACCGGTATCGAGAAACAAATCGGTTATATCTTTTAAGCGGCATTGCACATTGTTAAGGTAATATTCACTGTCGCCATCGCGGTATAATTTGCGGGTAATGGTTATGGCAGAGTATTCAGTAGCAAGAATATTCTTTGTGTTTTCAAAGGTTATTGCTACTTCAGCAAGATTGGCCTGGCTGCGCTTTTTGGTGCCATTGAAAATGATGTTCTCCATCTTTTCGCTACGTAGCATGCGTGTTTTCTGCTCACCTAACACCCATCGCATGGCATCCACCACATTACTTTTGCCCGAACCATTAGGCCCTACAACTGCAGTAACACCTTCGGCAAAGTTGATAGCAACCTTATCGCCAAAACTTTTAAATCCTTTAATTTCTAATGACTGTAATCTCATACCTTTTGTTTGAGGTTTGAAGTTTGAGGTTTGAAGTTTGAGGTTTGAAGTTTAACGTTTGAAGTTTTCTGAATAGACAAAAAACTTTAAACTTAAACCATTCCGGATATATCCGGTGTCCCTGGCGGACGAACCTCAAACTTCAAACCTCAAACCCCAAACGATTTTGGAAAGCCTCAAAAATAGAGTAATTACAAGGGTTTCAAGCAAAAAGATTTACACACAATGTTGATAAAAAGGGCTGTTTTATCTGGAAAAATTATTTAGCGGGATTGACTGTAAATCTGCACCATAATCAATTGCCGGCATTCGGGAGGAAGCTATTCTGACTGATATTGATGTTCTTTTCTCCAACCATATTCAGTAATATGCTTCTGTTATTCTTTTACAAGCTTCTGAACCATGTGTTCATCCTCAATTTTAACATCCAGAAAGTAAATTCCCTTACTTAATAACGCCAAATCGGCTGTTTCATGCCAGGAGCTGTGAATAGCGCTTGTTTGTCTGGTAAATAAAGTTTGACCCAATACATTTTTTATGGTGTAGGAGATATTACCTGTTGATTTTTTTTGAATTGAAAAAGTAACAGACGATTGGAAGGGATTAGGAAAAACAGTGAGTGGATTTTTATACGCGGTATATGTTTCAATTGAAGTGGAAGTGCCACCTTCAAAAATATATAATCCTCCATCAGTGGAAAGATAGCTGTGTAAGCTATCAGCAAATACATTTCGTGCAAGCCCTGTTATATTGTAATAATAACCTGCCTGAACTGGGTTAGCCTTATTGGTAACATCTATTACCTGCAATCCGTTTTGAACATCATTCAGATAAACAAAATTTCCATACTTGTAAATTCCTGTTCTGATATCATTGGATACTGCAGTATATGATCCCACAAATGATGGAGCGGCAGGAGTGCCTACATCAATAATTTGAAGGCCATGTCCACCAACAGCTACATAGGCGTAATTACCCTCAGCATAGATATCACTGCCTGTGGCAGGTAGTTGATAAGTGCCTGCATCGATAAGTGCCAAAGGATTAGTGATGTCAACTATATGCATCTTGCTTGCATTATCAATTACATAAGCATAATTGCCTGATATAAACAGATCGTACGGAGAAAAACCACCGGTAAGTATAAGCGCACTTACCTGCACCGGTAATGCAGGATTACTAAAGTCAACAACACGCACACCACCGTT
>JBGARN010000068.1:0-23740 GCA_044230205.1 Bacteroidia bacterium | reverse complement strand
ATTCAAATAGCGTAAAAAATGATAGATGTAAATATACTTTGGTAAAAGCGCAATTTTTATCTGTGAATTTGTTTTAATAAACACTTATTTGTTAGTAAACGACATTTATTTAAACATTAGCCAGGTGTGTTAATGTTAATAACCCTATTCCGAATTCTTTATTAAATGATCAATTTTTAGTACGGGTAAATCCAATATATTTGCACCCCAATTTTAACTGTTCGTGTTTAACTGAAGTGCGATTTTTCAGCGTTTCAATTAACCCTAAAACTAAATTAATAGTGACTTTAATCAAATCTATTTCAGGTATTCGTGGTACAATAGGTGGCATGCCTGGCGAAGGATTAACCCCTGTGGATATTATTAAGTATGCGGCTGCTTTCGGAACATTTATCATTAAAAGTAATAATGGAAAAAAATGTAAGGTAGTAATTGGTCGTGATGCACGTATTTCCGGTGAAATGGTTCAGCAATTGGTAGCCGGAACATTACTTAGCTTAGGCATAGATGTAATTCATCTTAATCTTACAACCACGCCAACTGTAGAAATGGCTGTTGTTCATCATAAAGCAAACGGTGGAATTGTGCTTACAGCAAGTCATAATCCCAAACAATGGAACGCTCTTAAACTTTTAAATCAAAAGGGTGAATTTTTAAATGCAGCTGATGGTGAAAGTGTTTTGGACATTGCTGAAACAGGAATTTTTGAATTTAAGGATGTCAATCACCTGGGAATAGCCACATCAGATAATGAAGCCTTACAAAGACATATTGATGCAATTCTGGCCTTGCCCCTGGTTGATAGGAAAGCAATTGCTGCTAAAAAATTCAGGATAGTGGTAGATGCTGTAAATTCAACTGGCGGCATAGCTGTTCCTGCTTTGCTTAATGCTTTAGGAGTTCATGAGGTTGTTGAATTGTATTGCGAACCAAATGGAATTTTTCCACATAATCCTGAACCCTTGCCAGAACATCTGAACGACATTTGCAAGCAAGTGATAAAATCTAAAGCTCATCTGGGAATAGTTGTCGATCCTGATGTTGATCGCCTTGCATTGGTTTGTGAAGATGGTGAGCTATTTGGAGAAGAGTATACGCTGGTTGCAGTAGCCGATCATGTATTAAGTCAAAAGAAAGGTAATTCAGTAAGTAACCTGTCATCTACCAGGGCGCTTGCTGATGTAACTGTTAAAGCAGGTGGGCGCTATTTTGCTTCGGCAGTTGGTGAAGTGAATGTGGTTGAAATGATGAAAGAAAAAAATGCAGTAATTGGTGGAGAAGGAAATGGTGGTGTAATACTTCCTGATTTGCATTATGGAAGAGATGCCCTTGCCGGTATTGCTTTGTTTCTTACTCGTTTGGCTAAATTTGGTAAAAGTGCTTCAATGCTAAGGGCCACATACCCTGATTATTTTATTTCCAAAAATAAAATTGAGCTTACTCCAGAAATAAATGTTGATGAGGTTTTGAAATATATCCGTGAACGTTATCATAAGAACCCCGTTAATACAATTGATGGTGTAAAAATTGAATTTGATAAAGAGTGGGTGCACCTTAGAAAATCAAATACTGAACCTATAATCAGGATCTATTCAGAAAGTGAGAGCATAACCACTGCCGATAACCTTGCACACAAAATTATGACAGACATAAAGGAGTTTGTTGCACAGGTGAGTTAATTTATAGAGTTAAATTAAAGCGAGTATAAACTGTTAAATAAGAAAGTAAATGAAAGTATATTTTGATAATGCAGCTACCACACCTATTCATCCTGAAGTGGTGGAAGCCATGATTCCGGTTTTAAGATCAGGATTTGGTAATCCATCATCCATCCATTCCTATGGCCGGGAAATGAGAGCAGCCATTGAAGCTTCAAGAAAAAAAATAGCACAGTTGCTTAACTGCTCGCCAAGTGAAATATTTTTTACTTCAGGTGGAACAGAGGCTAACAACATGGCTATACGTTGTACCATTGAGCAATTTAATATTAAGCATGCCATAACTTCTCCAATTGAACATCATGCCGTGTTACATACACTTGAAGATATGCATCATGCCGGCAAAATAAAACTAAGCCTGGTTAAACTTGATAAGCAGGGCAGGGTAGACCTCAACCATCTTGAAGAATTGCTTAAGTCAAATGAGCGTACTTTTGTTTCGCTAATGAATGCCAATAATGAAATAGGAACTATTACACCTTTAAAAGAAACTGGCGAGATTTGTTCTAAATATGATGCAATTTACCACAGCGATACGGTTCAAACTATGGGGCATTACAGATTTGACCTTGCAAATACCAATGTGCACTTTATCAATTGTGCAGCACACAAATTTCACGGCCCTAAAGGCGTTGGATTTATTTTTATAAGTAACAAAATAAAAATTACCCCTTTTATTACCGGTGGTGCACAGGAGCGTAATATGCGAGGTGGAACTGAGAATGTTTATGGAATAATCGGGCTGGCCAAAGCAATGGAACTGGCTTATGCTAATCTTGACGAAGATATTGCCTACATAAGGGGAATTAAAAATTACATGAGAGATCAGCTTATTGAAGCGATTCCAGGAGTTGAGTTTAATGGTGATGTTAGCGAGGATAGTTTATACACAGTTTTAAATGTATCGTTTCCTCCTGCTGATTTTGCAGAGATGATATTGTTTAACCTGGATATTAGAGGTATAGCCGCATCAGGTGGAAGTGCATGTTCATCAGGAAGTAATGTTGGTTCGCATGTACTTACAGCAATTGGTGCTGACCCCAACAGGCCTGCCGTGCGCTTTTCATTCAGCCGCATGAATACCAAAGAAGAGGTTGATTATTCAATTGGTGTATTGAAGGATTTATACAAACATTTATTAGTTGAAGCCTGAATAAAAATGAATACTATTACCGGCCAAGACACCGCTTAATATGTTGCTTTCCATTCACCCCGATAATCCTGAAAAACGCAAGATAGCACAAGCTGTTGAATGTCTTAAAAGCGGTGGATTAATTATTTTTCCTACAGACACCATTTATGCATTTGGTTGTGATATTTATAGTTCAAAGGCATTTGAAAAAATATGCAGGCTGAAGAATGTTAAACCGTCAGCAGCAAATTTTTCGTTTATAATGACTGACGTGGGCAATATTGCTGAGTTTACGCGGCCTTTTGACAGAAGCACTTTTAAGCTGATTAAACGATTATTACCGGGACCTTATACTATTGTGCTTAATGGCAGTAATGCAGTTCCGGCCATCTTTCGGTCATCAAAAAAAACAATAGGAATAAGGGTGCCGGCTAATAATATTGCATTGCAACTTGCAGCAGCATTGGGTAACCCGATAATGGCAACATCCCTTCATTCGCCCGATACAATCAGGGAATATCCGGTGGATCCTGCCGAGATTTATGATCAATATCAACATCTTGTTGATATTATTATAGATGGTGGAGCAGGAAATAACATACCTTCATCGATTATTGATTGCACATCCGATTTTCCTAAACTGATCAGGAAAGGTGCAGGTGATACAACTTTCATTGAATCTGAAAACATAAAATAACTGTGCTATACAGGGGTATTAATATAAAATCATTAAGTAAAACTGTTCTCAATATTTGTTTTCTTATGATTTTGCCAGGTATTGTAATTGGCCAGGATATCAGCAGGCAATTTAATATTGCTGAATACCCACAATCGCATTACAAAATCAAATCAAACAATTATTCGTATGCAACCTATACGGTAAAAGTTATAAGAGTAACAGCGAAGGAAGAGGAACCAACAGAAAACACTTTTTTTTGCCGGGCATGGATAAAGGTGCTCCTTAAGGATTCACTGATTGATAGTTTATATTTCGATAATATGTCAACCCAAAAAGGTTGTTCTGGTATTTACGTAGAAGAGGAGCAGCCTTTATCTAACTTTTTCATCTTAGTTAAATACGGCAATTTTGATGGTCGCACCTTGATAATTGATCCGGCAGGAAAAATACATAATATTATAGGCGGCAAATATTTTGTAACACGCGATAAGCGCTACCTCTTTTCAATTTATGAGTCAGATTTAAGCGGACTGGCAGTATTTGATTTTAAAACCAATAAGCAGGTTTATAATAACGATACATTATTGACAAAACTAAATGAATGGTATGTGCAGGAAGGCAGGTACTTTAGTTTAGACCAGGAGGCTGATGATGAAGAAATGGAGACTGAAAATCCTAATTTTTCAGTGATGTTCTTTAAAATACGATTTTTTGAATTCGTAAAAAAACAGCTAAAAACTGACAAGCTGAATTTTGAAAACCTTCGTGAAGAAAATGCTATTGAATTGAAACCTGCATTCAGGCGAATGCCCGATTGTATTTGCAAATAATACTTTCAAAGGCAACTTATACTGTAAGAGCAAATTATGTAGCCGCCATGATTATGGAAAAATGCCTAATGCCTGGTAAGAAACTCCCAGCTTATTAATTCCGCTTACAAATGCTGCAGTGCGCAAATCTGTAATCTTACTGTTCTGTTTCATGATTTCCCGTACTTCGTTATAAGCAAAAATCATCGTTTCCTCAAGCCCTGATCGCACATAATCAATTTCATCTGCTCCATGAACCAGTGCCTTCTTTTCTCGCTGATCAAGGGCTTTGCCGGTAATTCTTTCAACTGCATCTACCAGTTGATGCGTAGACATTTCCTGGAAACGTTTTTCCATTCGTCCAAATCGAACATGGGATAGGTTTTTCAGCCATTCAAAATACGATACTGTTACACCACCTGCATTCAAAAACAAATCAGGAATTATCAGCACATTTTTTTGTGCAAGAATTTCTTCAGCTTCGCGTGTGACAGGCCCGTTAGCTCCTTCAGCTATTATTCTTGCTTTTATGCGGTTAGCATTCTCTTTTGTAATTTGATTCTCCAGCGCAGCCGGTACCAGTATATCACAATCCATTTCAAGAACTTCCATCCTGTGTTTAATGGTTTGTGCATCAGGATAATTAAGTATTGTATTGTTCTCACGCTTAAATTTCATTAAGGCTTCCAGATCAATTCCATCTTTATGGTAAACTCCGCCATCGTGTTCAGATACTCCAACAATGATAGCCCCGGCTTCCAATAAAAATTTTGCTGAATAATAGCCTACATTTCCTATTCCTTGAACGATTACCTTTTTTCCTTTTATGCCAGGAGTAAGCCCAAGTTGTTTCATATCTTCAGCATGATTAACTGCTTCGCGTATTCCAAAAAAAACGCCTTGCCCAGTTGCTTCAGTCCGGCCTGCAACTCCTCCTTGTCCTATTGGTTTGCCGGTAACACATCCAAGCGCATTCAACTCGTCATATTTAAACGTAGCATAAGTATCCGCTATCCAGGCCATTTCTCGTGGCCCGCTTCCATAGTCAGGTGCAGGTACATCTACAGATGGGCCGATCATGTTTTTCTTTATGAGTTCAGTTGTGTACCTCCTGGTCATACGCTCCAGATGCTGAACACTTACATGTTTTGGATTAATTTTTAATCCGCCTTTTGCACCTCCGAATGGCACATCAACCACGGCACATTTAAATGTCATTAATGTAGCCAGCGCCTTTACTTCATCTTCATCAACAAATTCGCTGTACCTTATACCACCTTTAGTGGGAGTTTTATGATGGCTGTGTTGTACCCTTATGCCTTCAATTACATGAATTTTATTATCAATTTCAATTGGAAAGTTAAACTTATATACGCTGTTACATACTTTTATCTGGTGTAACAGCCCCGGTTCAAAGTTTGTAAACGATGCGGCTTTATCAAAATAATACATTACATCGTTATAAAATTTAGTTCCGTTTGTTGCCATATTTTAGTTGTATTTTAAAATCAGAATAGAAATTAAGTAGTGTTAAGTGTTAAGAATTTCAGCTAAAGAAATAAATTGTAATTGAATTTCTAAAATTGCGGAACAATTAACTTAATCATTCCGATTAATAAGTTTTTATGAAAGATAATTTTTCTGCTCAGGCCTCACTATACTCTCAATACAGGCCAACTTATCCAAATTCCCTTTATGAATTTATTTATAAGCTTGTTCCGGGTAAAGATTATGCCTGGGATTGTGCTACAGGCAATGGACAAATAGCTACTGAGCTTGCAAAAGTATTTAAAAAAGTTGCCGCAACTGATATTAGTGCAAAGCAACTGGCAGGTGCCAAGCAGTATGAAAATATTCAATATCTTTTAGAAAGTGCAGAACATTCATCTTTTCCTGATTCAAGTTTTGATTTAATAACCGTTGGCCAGGCAATTCATTGGTTTAATTTTGATAACTTTTATAGTGAAGTACATCGTACATTGAAGCCTGGTGGAATAATTGCCTTGATTGGCTATCCGCTAATGCAAATTGATAGCAATGTTGATAGGGTGATAGAGTATTTTTACAATACTATACTTAATGATTATTGGGATGATGAGCGCAGGTATATTGACCAGCAGTATCAAACAATCCCCTTTCCGTTTAATGAAATAAAGACACCTGAATTTTTAATGCAGCTTCGCTGGGATGTTAATGGCTTAATTGGGTTTTTAAATACATGGTCTGCCGTGCAGCATTATATCAGACAACATAATAACAATCCCGTTGACCTCAATGCTGATCAGTTGAAAGCAGCATGGGGTAATGAGATTGCCAAAGAAGTAACTTTTAAATTACTAGTTCGGATTGGCAAGGTTTAACCAGCTTTCCTGGTTAATTTTAAAAAAGTGTAGCCAAATTGGTGCTTGTCATCGGGTTGATGATTTTCGCTAAATTCAATTGTCCAATCATGCATGTTTATTTCCGGGAAAAAAATATCAGCTTTTATATCAGTATGAACCCTTGTTAAGTATATAGTTTGCGTTAACGGCAAAGCCTGTTTAAAAAGTTCACCCCCTCCTACGATAAAAACCTCAGGGCTGTTGCTTTTTTGCAACGCTTCTTCAAGTGATTTTACCACTATGCAGCCTTCAGCATTATAATTATCCTGTGATGAAATAACGATGTTAGTCCTGTTAGGTAAAGGTTTCCCAATGGATTCGAAAGTTTTTCGACCCATAATAATGGTTCCGCCTGAAGTAATTTTTTTAAAAAACTTTAAATCGTTTGGTAAATGCCATGGTAACTGATTGTTCAGGCCTATGCCATTGTTTTCGGCTGCAGCAACTACAATTGTAATTTTCATCAATTAATTAATCTAAAATTTTTCAACGGAAAGCCACAAAACAAATGAGATTAAGGAAAGGTAATCTGCTAATGGTTTGAAGCCTTTTATGAAATTACTAAACAGCTACTTCGCCCTTGATGTGCGGATGCGGATCGTAATTATTCAGGTAAAGTCTTCGTACTTAAAATCGAAAATGCTTTTAACCAGCGGATTGATTTGCATACTTGGCAAAGGACGTGGAGTGCGGGTAAGTTGTAAATTAACCTGGTCAAAGTGATTTGAATAAATATGTGCATCGCCAAAAGTGTGTATGAACTCACCTGGTTTTAAATTGCAAACCTGTGCAATCATCATTGTTAATAATGCATATGATGCAATGTTAAAGGGCACTCCAAGAAATATATCAGCACTTCGCTGGTATAACTGACAACTCAGGCTCCCCTTATCTTCACCTTTTGAGGTGTCGGCAGGTTTAACATAAAACTGAAACATTGTATGACAAGGCGGTAATGCCATATGATCAACATCGGCAACATTCCATGCACTGATAATGTGCCTGCGCGAATCGGGGTTCTTCTTAATATTTTCAATTACTGCACTTAGCTGGTCAACAGTTCTTCCATCGCGGGTTTCCCAACTTCTCCATTGCTTTCCGTAAACGGGACCTAGATTTCCATTTTTGTCAGCCCATTCGTTCCAGATATTTACGCCATGATCTTTAAGATATTTGATGTTGGTATCGCCATTTATAAACCAAAGCAATTCATAAATAATACTCTTTGTATGCAGCTTTTTGGTAGTTAGTAACGGAAATCCCTTTTGTAAATCGAACCTCATCTGGTAACCAAAAACTGAAAGTGTTCCGGTGCCGGTACGGTCAGTTTTACGTGTTCCGTTGGTCATTACATGTTTTAGTAAATCTAAATATTGCTGCATAAAGGTAGCCTGCTTTTTTGTTTAAATTTTAAATGATTTTCCGGTTATGAAAACGAAAAGAACAGTTGAATTTAATATCACTTGTTTGTTATTTCTTTCGCTTATTCATCTCATCACGTATGCGCGAAGCTCGTTCATAGGCTTCATCTTCCAGTGCACGTGTTAATGATTCCTGCAATTGCTCAACAGTGAGTCCTGCGAATTCCGATCCTGATGAAGCTGTGGAGGTGCTGCTTGCTTTTTTCTTTTCAGAAGATGATTTGGCAGTAGGTTTTGATTTTTCTCCTTCAGGCATTTCGCTTTCATCTAATGCAACACCAGCTTGAGATAAAATAGATTCAAAGGTGTAAATAGGACAATTGAACCTGACTGCCATAGCAACTGCATCGCTGGTGCGGGCATCAATTTCAATGGTTTGATTTCCATCACTGCAAACCATTTTTGCATAGAAAATACCTTCTTTTAGATTATAAATGAGTACTTCAGAAACATCAATCTGAAAAGCATCAGCAAAATTCTTAAACAAGTCGTGAGTCAAAGGTCGGGTTGGAATCATGTTTTCCAACATTACAGCTATTGCCTGAGCTTCAAAATTGCCAATTATAATAGGAAGCCTGCGGTTGCCTTCCGCTTCTGCAAGTACAAGTGCATAAGCTCCTGTTTGTGTTTGGCTGTAGGAAAGTCCGACAATATCTAATCTTATTTTCTTCATAGGGTATTTGCGAAGATTAAACTACAGATTCTATTAGTAAAATTAAAAAAAAATAACGCGTACGAAAATTGTTTTAACCGGGGGATGCATTGCCGGCAAATTTCAAATTTTTTAAGTGGAATAGAAGTGCTCAAATTAATATTTATTAACCGTTACTCTGCTAAAAAAGGATAACGGTAATCTTTTGGCGGAACAAAGGTTTCCTTAATAGTGCGTGGCGATACCCAACGTAAAAGGTTAATCATTGATCCTGCTTTATCATTGGTGCCCGAGGCGCGACCACCTCCAAAAGGCTGTTGACCAACTACTGCGCCTGTACATTTATCGTTTATGTAAAAGTTGCCTGCAGTATTTACAAGCTTTTTAGTTGCTTTTTCGATTATGTAACGATCCATAGCCATAATTGATCCTGTAAGAGCATAGATGGCAGTTTTATCAACAATATCAAGCACCTCATCAAATTTTAAAGGGTCATAAACATAAATAGACAGCACGGGGCCGAATATTTCTTCACACATAGTGATATAATCCGCTTTATTTACCCTTAAAATGGTTGGCTCAATAAAATAGCCTTTTGATTTATCATAATTTCCTCCGGCTACTATTTCAACTTCCTTACTTTTCTTAGCTTCATCAATGTACTGTGTAATCTTATTGAAAGCCGGTTCGTCAATTACAGCATTAATAAAATTTGAAAAATCTTCAGTGCCACCCATTTTAAACGACTTAAGGTCGCGTTGTAATTTCGATTTTACTTCATCCCATTTATTTGCTGGTATATACGCACGCGATGCTGCCGAGCATTTTTGCCCCTGGAATTCAAATGCACCACGCGATAGTGCTGTAACTACTTCATCCACATTGGCACTTTCGTGCATCAGGATAAAATCTTTGCCACCGGTTTCACCAACGATGCGTGGGTAGGATTTATACCTGTGAATATTATCGCCTATACTTTTCCAGATGTTCTGAAACACTCCGGTTGAACCGGTAAAATGAATACCTGCAAAATAAGGGTGTGAGAAAATTACATCCCCTGCAACGCTTCCGGGAACAAAAACAAGATTTATTACTCCTGCCGGTAAGCCTGCTTCCATAAAAATTTCCATAAGCAATCGAGCAGCATAAACCTGTGAGTTAGCGCATTTCCAAACCACTGTGTTGCCCATTAGCGCTACAGAAGTAGGCAGGTTGCCTGAAATGGCGGTAAAATTGAACGGGGTAAGAGCAAAAACAAATCCTTCCAGTGGTCGCCATTCTAAACGATTCCAAACACCTTTTGATGAAATGGGTTGTTGTGTATAAATCTGCCGAGCGTACTCTACATTAAATCTTAAAAAATCAATCATCTCGCATGCTGAATCAATTTCTGCCTGAAATGCATTTTTTGACTGCCCCAGCATTGTAGCTGCATTTATTTTTGCCCTGTAAGGACCTGCAAGTAAATCAGCTGCTTTAAGAAATATTGCCGAACGTTGTTCCCATTCCATTTCAGCCCATTGCTTTTGGGCACCAAGTGCAGCATCAATAGCTGCTTTTACATGTGAGGCATCACCTTCGTGATAGTAACCTAGAATATGCTGATGATCATGTGGGGGACTAAGTTTTTTCTTTTTATCAGTGGTAACAGGCTGGCCGTTAATTATCATGGGCACATCAATCACTTCACTTCGCATTTTTGCAATTGTTTCCTGAAGTTGCCTGCGCTCATTACTACCCGGGGCATAACTCAGTATTTCTTCGTTTACCGCTACAGGTACGTTAAATATTCCGTATGACATGGTTTGATTTTTTTTTTTTGAGGCGCAAATGTAGCTAAAAAGTATACGGCTGAAAAATGACCATTAACATAAATCGTTTATTATTAAATATGGTTTATTCACAGGGGGATTATTTTTTTTCAATTGCCAGAATCCAGCGCAGATAGCAGCTTTTATCAACGTTTCTGAAATTTAAAACACGGTACAAAGTAATATTGCAGAATTGTTTTACATCATAATGCCTCGAATGAAATTGATACCAGTTACAGTAACGAAGTTCAGCTTCATTATCTATTACCGGGTGATGATTGCGTAATAAATTAAAAGCCGGGTCAACATGAATGGTATAGGCATGGGCAAAATAAAACGGAAGTATTACAGCCTTACCGGCAGGTTTTAATATCCTGTTCACCTCTTTAAAAAACAATTCATCTGTGTTGCCTTCAAAGTGTTCTAATGAGCAATGTAAAGTGATAGCATCAATGCTATTATCAGGCAAACCGGTTTCATGTGCATAACCGCCAATTTTATCTGAGTGCATTCCCTTTGGATAAACCAAATCCTGCTTATATGCTTTTTGTACTCCGTATAGTTGTTTTACTATTTCACTGAAAGGCGATGTACACGCAGCTACATCCATAAAAACTGACTTGCTGTTGAATGGTATTAACTCAGTAGTCACATAGTGTTCCAGGGTTTTCTCTGTAAAGTTGTTTTCTGGATCAAAACCACCACCGTAGTAATCCTTAGGATAACCAGCTTTTTGTAAGTATTTATTATAGGCTTCAATATTGATGGTGTGATGAAGAACAGGGATATTTTCTGCTTGGAGCTGTTTTTCTAATTCATCATCAAGTGCTGGATTTTCTAAATGTTCGTCACCAATAAATCCTTTGATGATTGGCTTGTCATTACAGGAATGCTTAATCAAAGGGTTAATATCCGAAGTAGCGTAAAGAAAATCGTGACTTAGCCTGTAAAGCGGTTTTACCAGTTGCTTAAACATCAGTAATAATTAATCGTTCAGAATTCTGTTCTACAGATAAAATAATATGGCCCGAGTTAGCAGTGTATTACCAGTAAAAGATTCACCATTGAAAATTCTGATATTGATTGAACTATAAAACTTTTTAAATCAATTCCTTTTCAATAGCCTCGTCATAATTGCTGCGTGCATCTTTTATATCAAAAAAGTATTCACCATCAATTCTAATCTCGCCTGTAGTTACTTCACCCAGGTGTGTAAAATCAGTATCACTTTCCATCACCTCATCTAAAAATGCATCTGCATAGTCGGCATTAACTGAAACAATAACTCTGCTTTGCGATTCACCAAAAAGGAAAGCATCCTTACGTATATCACTATCGGTGCTGATATTAAAACCAAGCCCTGAAGGCATACCACTTTCAGAGCAGGTAATAAATAAACCACCTTCAGAAATATCATGTGCAGAAACTATAAGTCCTTTTTTAATGAGCTTTTTAATGAGCTGGTGTAATGAATATTCCTCTTCAAGATCGAAATAGGGTGCAGGTGAGCTTTCAACACGGTGTTCACTTACAAGATATTGTGATGAACTGATATCATTACGCGAAATACCTAAAAGGTAAATCATATCGCCTGCCTGCTTAAAGTTGTAAGTCATCACATCCGATTTATTTTCAAGAACACCAAGCATGCCAATAGTTGGTGTTGGAAAAACCGGAATTACTTTACCGTCAATTTCACTTTGGTTATAAAAGCTAACATTACCGCCTGTTACAGGAGTTTCAAATTTTTTACAAGCTTCTCCCATTCCTAAAATTGCATTAACAAATTGCCAATACACTTCAGGATTATATGGGTTGCCAAAATTGAGGCAATTGGTTATAGCAGATGGTTCACCACCACTGCAGGTAATGTTGCGTGCAGCTTCGCTAACAGCAATCATTGCACCTACAAATGGGTCGGCATATACATACCTCGAATTACAATCAACAGTAAGCGCAAGTGCCTTTTTACTGTTTTTTAAATTTACAATGGCAGCATCTGTATAACGGTTCGTACTCATGTTATTGGTCATAACCATACTGTCGTATTGATTATAAACCCAACGTTTACTTGCTATGTTAGGATGAGCAAGCAAATTTTTTGCAACTGCCTTCAGGTCGGCCGGAACAGAAATTTTATCAATATCAAATTTTTTGCTCTCTGAAAAATAAGCAGGCTCCTTGTATTCTCGTTTATATATAGGTGCACCGCCACCTAATACCAGGCTTTCAGCCGGTATATCGGCTTCAAGAGCACCATGGAAATAAAATTGCAAACGATTTCCTGATGTAACCTCACCAATCTGAACACAGCTTACGTCCCATTTTTCAAAAACATCATAAACCTGTTTTTCCATGCCTTTTTTTGCAACCACCAGCATTCGTTCCTGCGATTCGCTGAGTAAAAGTTCCCATGCCGACATATGTTTTTGTCGTGTTGGTACAGCATCAAGATTAATGCGCATACCATGTTTTCCTTTTGCACTCATTTCGCTGGTTGAACAGATAATTCCTGCAGCTCCCATGTCCTGCATGCCAATAAGGGCACCGGTATCAATTAATTCAAGCGATGCCTCAAGCAGTAATTTCTCCGCAAACGGATCACCAACCTGCACTGATGGTAAATCATCAGCACTATCTTCAGTAATATTTTTGGAAGCAAAAGCAGCTCCATGAATTCCATCCTTGCCGGTAGCACTGCCTACAATAAACACGGGATTGCCTTCACCATAAGAAGTTGCAGAAACCACTTTGGTTTTCTTTACAAGCCCGGCACTCATTGCATTTACAAGTATGTTGATGTTATAACAGTCATCAAAATATACTTCGCCTCCAACGGTTGGTATTCCAAAAGCATTTCCGTAATCGCCAATGCCTTTTACAACACCCTTCATCAACCATTTTGTTCGCTCTGATTTTATGTTTCCAAATCGAAGTGAATTTAATTGTGCAACAGGCCTGGCACCCATGGTAAATATATCGCGGTTAATACCGCCTACACCAGTTGCTGCACCCTGGTAGGGCTCAATTGCAGAAGGATGATTGTGAGATTCAATTTTAAATGCACATCCGGTTTCATCATCAATAGCCACCAGCCCGGCATTTTCTTCACCTGCTTTTGCAAGCATGTGAGGCCCATCCTTAGGCAAAGTTTTAAGCCATACAATTGAATTTTTGTAAGAGCAATGCTCACTCCACATTACTGAGTATGCACTCAATTCAGTAAAGTTTGGCACCCGGCCAAGTATTTCTTTTATTTTTTCATATTCCTCAGGCAACAAACCCAATTCAACTGCATCGGCTGTGTTGGTTAGTGGAGGTGCTGATATCGTACTCATTCCCGCATTTTTTGAAGCCACAAAAGTAATTTTATTTAACATTTATCATTTCTATGTTTTCAAATATTATCCACCTAACAATTAATGTGTTTATTTACAACTGTAGTAAATTATCCTTTTTAATGATTTTATTATTCACTAGCAGTCATTGCCTTTGCCATGTTTATAATTGACCCTGACATACGTAATGCATCCACATTACCATCTTCATTTTATACCGACTCTCAGATATTTGAACAGACTAAAAGGAAAATATTTGAACGAAGCTGGCATTTTATTGGCGATGACAGTGAACTGTTAAGCAAGGGTTCTAATTTACCTGCTACACTTCTAAATGGATTTTTGGATGAACCTGTTCTTTTTACACGAGATCAGAATGATAAGCTGAATTGTATAAGTAATGTGTGTACCCACCGGGGTAATCTGCTTATTGAGCATCCCTGTAAGCAGAATAATATAAGATGTAGTTATCACGGACGCCAATTTAATCTTGATGGTCGTTTCGTATCCATGCCTGAGTTTGAGGGTGTGCAAAATTTTCCGGCAGAGAGTGATAATTTAAAAAAAGTTCCTTTTATAAAATGGAAGCAATTTTTATTTGCAGCCATCAACCCAATGATGACTTTTGAATCTTGCATCAAGCCGGTTGATGATATTTTAGACTGGATTAATTATGACGAACTCCGTTTAAACAGTAATCTCTCGCGTGACTATGTTGTAAAGGCAAACTGGGCTTTGTATTGTGAAAATTACCTGGAAGGCTTTCACATTCCTTTCGTTCACCACGACTTAAATAGGATAATCGATTATGGCAGCTATACCACTCAATTGTTCGATTATGCTGTATTACAAACCGGTTATTCTAAAAATGTGTTGCACAAATTTGATGCGCTAGTTCAACCTGATAAAAGCAATAATTATCCTGCTGCATTTTATTTCTGGATTTTTCCAAACCTGATGCTTAATTTTTATCCGTGGGGATTGTCAGTGAATGTAGTTAAACCGTTAACACCCGAGCTTACCAGGGTTTCATTTATTACTTACATCAGTAATGAAAAGAAAATGGAGAATAGTGCAGGCTCTGAACTGGACAAGGTTGAGCGTGAAGATGAGGCAATTGTTGAGCGGGTTCAAAAGGGCATTCGTTCCAGGTTTTATCATTCTGGCCGTTATTCGCCAACAAGAGAAACGGGTACGCATCACTTTCACCGTTTGATTGCTTCATGTTTTGTTTAAATTGTAGTACGAATAAAAATCTATCTTTCAGCCATCAAAATATTCATCAATTACTATTAAATTTCAACAACAATGAACTTAAAAACTTTCTCATTAACCATATTTTTAGCTGCGGCTTTATCACTTGCACAATCAGTTTCTGCACAGGATAAAATCAGCGAAGGCAAGGCTGAATTTGATGTTCAGTTCCCAACTGAAGGAATGGACGAACAGGTTAAAGCAATGATGCCAACTGAAGCTATCATCTATTTTAAAGGCGATAAGAGTCGTACAGAAATGCAAATGTCCATCATGAATATGGTTAATATTTATGATCTTAAAGAAAATATGATGATTACCTTAATGGATGTGATGGGAAAGAAGCAGGCTATAAAAACAGACATGTCAAAAGAAATGGGTAAAATAAAACCTGATGATTATAAGGTTGATGTTACCAGCGAAACCAAAGAAATTGCAGGTTATAAATGTATTAAGGCCATCGTAACCGGAAAAGAAGACGATATGAAATTTGATATTTGGTTTACCAAAGAAATTGTGGCAAGAAATTCAGCTAATGCCCAGTTTAAAGGAATTGATGGATTTCCGTTACAGTATGAAGTGCCGGTTCCTAATATGGATGGTTCAATGAAAATGGTTTGCCGTTCTATCAAAGCCGAAAAAGTAGGCGATGATAAATTTGTAATACCAGAGGGCTATGATATAAAAACCCAGGAGGAGATGAATAAACAATATTCAAAATAATAATTTCCATTCAGCACCAGGCTAACAGAAAAATTATTCGTGATGCATACCGGGCGTATGAGCATGCCCGTGAGCAATTTCATCAGAAGTAGCTTCGCGCACTTCAATTATTTCACCTGTAAAATGCAGATTATGACCTGCAAGTGGATGGTTAAAATCAAGAACTGCAGCGTCAGGATCAATGCCGATTACTTTTCCGTTTAAAGAATTGCCTTCATTATCGCGCATGGGTAGCACATTGCCAACTTTCAGAATATCAAAGTCAATAGCACCATCTACTTTAAAAACTTCAATGGGCACGCGAACAATGGCTTCATTATCTGAAGGACCATAAGCTTCATCAGCATTAATGGTAAAGTTGAATTTATCACCGGTTTTAAGTCCGCTAAGTTCTGTTTCAAATCTGGGTATCATGCTGCCGACCCCGAATAAAAAAGTTAAAGGATTATCAACATTTGCAGTTTCAACAAAATTGCGCTCACTGTTTGGAGCACTGCTGTGCAGTTCATAAATAACGGATACTACTTTTTTGGGGGCAATGTTCATGATGAAAGTAAAATAAATGATAAATGATTTGGGACAAAGCTATAAATTAACCTTTGTGTAACACGAATTGTTGAGCCAATTTAAATTATTTCCGATTATATAAAAAAAGGCTGTATCAAATACAGCCTTTTTTGTTCATCAGTAATAAATGATCAATTATGCCATTGCAGGCTCTTCAACCTTCTTCGTTAACTGAACTTCGCAATGAATTTTTACTTCATCACTTAACAGCAAACCGCCTGTTTCTAAAGTTGCATTCCAGTTTAAACCCCAATCTTTGCGATGAATTTTACCTGTTACAACAAAGGCAGTCTTAATATTTCCCCATGGATCTTTCATAAGACCACTATATTCAACATCAAGTTTTACCCGCTTTGTAATATCACGCATGGTTAAATCGCCATGCAGTTCAAATAAATTTTCACCGGTTTTCTTCATGGATGCCGACTTGAAAATTATATTTTGAAATTGTTCAACATTAAAAAAGTCAGCCGAGGTTAAATGCCCGTCTCTTGATGCATCTTTAGTACTTATTGATGCAGCGTCAATTTTAAGTTCAATTTTAGCTTCGGTAAAATCATCATTGTATGATTCAACAGTTGCTTCGTATTTGCCAAATGTTCCTGAAACGTTTGTAAACATCAGGTGCTTTACCTTAAATCCAATTTCAGAATGTGTGGGGTCTATAACCCATTTTGTTGTTGCCATTTTTCTTGCTGTTTTATAGTTAATATTTTAAATATTCATTGGTACATCCATTATCAGAATTTCAGAATCATCAGTTTCTGCCTTAATATTAATGTTATTGGAATTCCAAATTCCAAAACCATCCCGGGCATTAAGCGGCTGTCCATCAATGGTAAATTTTCCACTTAACACAAAAGCATAAACACCGTTACCTTCTTTTTTGTTTTGATAAGTTGTTGTTAAATTTTTTTGAAATTTCCCAAGATAAAACCAGGCATCCTGGTGAATCCATACTCCTGCATCATTTGGATTGGGAGATACAATTTGCTGAAGTTTGTTTTTTCTTTCAGCCTCAGAAAGGGTTATCTGGTCGTAACGCGGCTTTACATTTTTCTTATTCGGGAAAACCCAAATCTGGAGAAACTTAACAGGTTTGTCTTTATTACGGTTGTATTCACTGTGTGTAATGCCCGTACCTGCACTCATCACCTGCACATCACCTTTCCTTATCACCGCAGTATTTCCCATACTGTCTTTATGTTCAAGGTCTCCTTCCAGTGGTATGGAGATTATTTCCATGTTATCATGAGGATGGGTTCCAAATCCCATTCCGGCTTCAACATGATCATCATTGAGAACTCGTAAAACCCCAAAATGCATTCGTTCAGGGTTATAGTAATTTGCAAAACTGAATGTGTGATGGCTATCCAACCATCCGTGATTAGCGTGACCGCGCGTTTCAGCTTTATGAAGAATTGTGTTTGACATAAGACTTGAATTTGTATTTGGTATATGATTAAATCCTACAATCTCACCAGGATCTATGGTGTTTATTGGCATTAATTCCAGCTCCTTTAATTCATCAACATCATTCTGAATTACCTTACCCAGCGAAACTGAGGTTGCAAAAATACCTGTGCCCATCAGTCCTTTTAGAATAAAATTTTTTCTGTCCATAATTGAATAGTTAAATAAAGTAATGCAAAAGTAGACCGGTTAAATTAACCTTGCATTGAACTAGATTAAGAAATGTTCTGCCCGATAAGAAAGGTTAATTAACTGTGAAACGAATAATATCTGTTGGTAATATATTCTTACCTGTTGCTTCGTTCTTCTTGCTTTTTGGAAAGCTTAGCCCTGATTTTGCTTAGAAATTCAGGAGAAACACCAATATATGCAGCAATGAGATGTTGCGGAACGCGCTGCGGAATAGAGGGATACTTTTCTATAAATTCCTGGTACCGCTGCACTGCTGGTTTTGCAATATTATTAATCAGGCGATTTTGTGTAGCCGATAAATTACGCTGGATCATTATGCGGAAAACGCGCTCAAATTTGGGCACTTTTAAAAGCAATTCTTCTTTGGTTTGCGGGGACAGCAGAAATAATTCACAATCTTCAAGTGTTTCGACAAATAATTTGGACGGTGTTTGTTCATTAAAACTTGCAATATCGCTTACCCACCAGTCTTCAATGCCAAACTGAAGTATTACTTCAAAACCATTGCTGTCAATATAAAAAGTGCGTATACAACCTTTGATTATATAGGCTTCAAAATCGCATACTTCACCTTCTCGCAGCAAAAAAGTTTTTTTTGGTACGGATTTGTATTTTAAAAGTGAATTGAAAATATCCAATTCCTCATTCGAAAAGGTGTGACATTTGGATACTTGTTTGTTAATTTGATCAAACATTTTTATAGATGTTATGATTTTTGCAAAGTTAAAACTAATGTAACTATTGTTTCCGAAAACGACTTACTGTTAAAATTTTCCGAACCTTGAAACGATCCACGTTTATAAAATCAATTATTGCTGCTATTGGCTTAAGTGCTGTGCCCGTTTTGTTTTTAAAGCAGTACGATAAATTTTACCTGCTACAGTTTTTTGTAAGAGGATTCAGATATTATGAGGGCCCGAACCTGTTGGAGGAAATGCATGAAGGCGATATGCTGGAATTGGTTCGTGAGCCTGATAATGAACATGATGAATTTGCCATTGCACTTCATTTTAATTCAAAGAAAATTGGTTTTGTTCCGGCAGAGAATAATGAAATGCTGGCCAGACTATTGGATATCGGTACTCCGCAACTTATGGCTGAGATAACACATCTTAAAACCGAAGCAGCCTATTGGGAGCAAGTTGCCATAGCTATTTATGTATTGAAAGAAAAAGTTGAAGGCACTAAAATTAATCCTGAAGCAATGTGTTTAACCCAACTGGAAACACCCCGTTACCACAGCATCAAACTTTCCGACAACTCAATTGCACGCATTGAGTGTGACGAAGATTATGAGTTTGAAGAGAAGAGTTAATCTTTCAATATTACCCTAAAGGGTTATTGGTGTAACTTTACTGAACTGTTATTTTTGAAGCAAATTAATTTCATGGAAAATATTTCGGTTTCTGTTGTAGAGGATATTGATGACATAAGAAATGCCATGCGTGTCCTAATAGATGGATCTGAAGGATTTAATTGTGAACATGTTTTCGAAAATGCAGAGACGGCATTGCAAAACCTACCTTCCATTAAACCCAATGTGGTTTTAATGGATATTAATTTGCCAGGCAAAAGCGGGGTTGAGTGCGTAAAAGAATTAAAACCAATATTACCTGGTACACAATTTATGATGTGTACAGTATATGATGACGATGATCATATTTTCAATGCGCTGAAGGCCGGTGCTACCGGATATATACTTAAACGGACTTCCCCTGCACAAGTCTTGGAAGCTATTCGTGACCTTTATTCAGGAGGCTCGCCAATGAGTAGTGAAATTGCGAGACGTGTGGTTGCTTCGTTACAATCGAATATTAAAAGCAACATTTCAAAAGAAATTTTATCTGAAAGGGAAAAAGAAATTCTAGATTACCTTTCAAAAGGATATTTATACAAGGAAATAGCAATTGAACTTTTCATATCAAAAGAAACCGTTAAAAAGCATATTCATAATATTTATGAAAAACTGCATGTTCAAACACGCACCGAGGCTTTGAATAAAGTCTATTTCAAGTAGTCAATTATTTTTTTTTCTAACAATAAAAAAGTAGTTTTGGATTAACCATTACTAAATTATAAACCGTGGCCATAATTGGCATAATAGAAATTCTATTTACTACAGCATTTGTAACTGTGCAAATTGATTCTATTATTCCAGAATCTGATAGCATAAACTTAAATGCCGTAAGCCCAAAAAAATATTTTCAAAATTCAATTGACAGCCTCGCTCATCATGCATATCTAATTGCTTCTAATAACCCTGTTAAAGCTACTCATCTAGCCGACAGTTTAATTAATATTAGTAAACTGAAGGGTGATGATTATGGAATTGCAGTTGGTTATAATCTAAAAGGAAATTCATTTGAACGTAGAACAGAAAACGATTCTGCATTTAATTATTATTTTAAGTGTCTTAATTTAATTGAACACAAAAATTTTCCGGCCGTCAAATCAGAAGCACTTTTCAATATTGGAGATTTGTATGAAGTAACTGGTCACTATGACTCTGCAGCAATTTATGTTTTTTCATCTTTAAGCATTGCTGATTCTATATTTAATACTGATTTACAGGGTAAAAATTTACGGATTGTTGGTAACCTGATGTACAAACAAAGCCGTTATAATGATGCCTTGATGTATTATGCCATGGCTCTCGAAAGCTTTAGTGTAAATAATTTATATCAGTCACTTCTTGCTCGCACCCGCGAGAATATTGCTTTAACTTACCTTAAATTAGATAGCCTGACGTTGGCAGATTATTATTTTAACCAGGCCAGTGACATATATCAAAGAATTTCTGATGAGCGTGGAAAAGCACGTGTTGATCTTAACAGGGCGATGTTAAATATTAGACAAGGTTTGCTAAATGAGGCATTAGAACGAACAACTAAAGCATTGGAGTTTTTTAAGGGTATCAATCACCACAATGGTATTGCGGAATGTTACATGACCCTTGCTGAAGCTTATCTTAAACAAAAAAAATATCATGAAGCTGAGCAAAATGCCATGCATTTGCTGAATGAATTAAAGTGGTATGAAGATAAAGACCTAGAACAAGTTGCGTATCAGATTTTGGAAAAAACAAATTATGCACAAGGAAATATTAAACGAGCTTATGAGTATCAGTCGAAAAGTAAAGAGCTATACACTAGTATTTACAAAGAATCTAAAGATGCACTAATTACAGAATTACTTATAAGATACAATCTAAAGAAAGCTGAACAGAAAGCTAAGTTGTTGCATGAACAAAATGTGATTGACAATTTAAAAATCATTAAGCAAAAACAGCAGGCAATGTGGTTATCACTGGCAATAGTGCTTTTAGTGATTATTATCGTATTGGTTTTTTATATATTTCATATAAGACAAATACATAAAGTACAGCAAACCCGTCAGCGCATCAGCAGCGATCTGCATGATGACCTTGGCAGCAGTTTGTCAGCTATAACCATGCTGAGCCAGGTGGTAAGGAGGCATTTAACTGATAAGCAGGATATTAACACTCTTGAAAAAATTTCAAAATCTGCCCAGGATGCTTTGGAAAAAATTAGCGAAATAGTTTGGTCATTAAATCCTAAAAACGATTCGCTTGCGAGCTTGATTTCTTATATAAGAAAATACACTGCTGAATATTTTGAATATTCTGCAATTGAGTGCAGAATAACTTTACCTCAAAACGTTCCCCCAATTACTATTTCGGGCGAGCAACGCAGAAATATTTTTTTAGTGGTTAAAGAATCGATGCATAATGTGATCAAACACTCAAATGCAACATCAGTTGATATGAATATAGCATTAAGTGAAAATCAACTTACAATTTCGATACATGATAATGGTAATGGTATAAACTTTTCACAATGCAATACCTACAGAAATGGATTGTTAAACATGGAGCTACGGATGAAGGAGTCTGGCGGAAGTTTTTCAATCGAAAACCAACTTGGAACTACCGTTCAATTATCAATTAAAATAAAATGATTTGGGCAAAAGTTAATCAACAACTGTTCTTAATTAATTAGGGAAATAATTAGAATCTTGTAATGCTAGATTAAATTACGAATAGTTAATTTTTTCCCCGTTTAGTATCTAAACTCCAACACATACTCATTTTACCAGCTATCCCGCTGGTGCCAGTATTAATATTGTAGCCGGAAGTTAAAATATACCGAAAGGGTTATTGACGGGCCCTACCCTGAGAGTTTATTTTTGGCTGTTAATACCAAACAACAAATAACATTTAATAATTAAACAAATGAAAAAATTAATAATACTTATGCTCATGGCATTTTCGCTTACAGCGAGTGCCCAATATTTTCAACGTTATTTTTATAACATACCGCAACGCAATGAAACATTTGCTGATGGAATATGCACAGTTGTTAATTATGGTTCCTCATCAACTACTAATTATAATATTGGATGGGGAACATCATTCAGAACTGCAAGTGCTGATACAAACAATGAAGTAAGGTTTGTAAGAACCAACAGATATGGCACAACAGTTAATGCTAATGTGGCGGGATCATTTAGAGATAATGCATTAACAGGAAAATGGCTAAATACTAATGGCTATGGTATTTGCGAAATTCAGCGCACTGGAAACACCGGAGGCTATTTAGGTGTAGGTGCTGCATTTGATAATACACTGGTTGGGGCAACTGTTCCCGGCTCAAGCGATGGGTTACTCACGAAAATCAACAATTCAGGTGTTTTTTCAAGTTGTTTTCGGTATGACTTTACTGCCGGTAAAGATGTTTTCACTGCTATTACCAGGTCAACGTTGGATACTAACCGTTTCTATGTATGTGGATATTCTGAAAAAACACTTTATACAGAAGTAATAGTAATGGCAATAAAATCAAATGGCGCAATTATATGGTCGAGCGTATATCATCTCGCCAATACAAATTATAATACTGATGTAAGGGCTTATGGAATAGCTGAAGTATATGGCGGAAATAAAGTAATAGTAGTAGGTTCATTTTATGATTCTACTGATCCGTCACTTACTGATGGATTTGCATTGATGCTTAATTCAACAGGAAGTGTGAACTGGGTTAATCGTCATAACCTGGGCAACAGTACTGATGTTTACCGTAATGTAATTCAAACACAAACTCCAAACCGTATTGCTATTTGCGGTTATAGTAATTACAATACCGGAGCAGCACCTTACGATGATGTATGGCTCACATGCATTGATACCATTGGGAATGTTATTTCCTCTTATAAGCACCGTCATATGAATTCAGCAGGTTCGTTTTTTCAGTCAAAAGGTTATGACCTATGTGAAGTAAATACTGTAGTGTGGGTTACTGGCCCTGTTTACTCGGCAACTGATACAACACTTGGAATATACAGGTTAAATTTTTTAGGCCCTACTGCTACTGATGAACCCATGCAATACCGCTCGCAGAAATATGATAACGCCTATGGTATAGACAGGTTATATACCGGAAGTGCATGGTTGATACGGGGATTTACCGGCATTGATGATGTTTTAACTTCAGGCACATCTTCAAGCTACATGGTTGGAACCAATTTTTGGGGTAATACCTGCAACTATTGCTTTGTAAATCCAAAGTTCACC
>JBGARN010000067.1:0-24035 GCA_044230205.1 Bacteroidia bacterium | reverse complement strand
TAATAATTTTGAAAGCCTGCCGCAATTTAAAGCTGAAAGCAGGTAACTCATTTTGCCACCAGATTTTGTTTATTACGCCTATCGCTAATTATTTTTAGTGCACTTTTAATCAGATTGTTCATGCACTTTGCAAAAATGAAATAAACATTACTTTTGCGCCCCCTGCCCGGGTGGCGAAATTGGTAGACGCACCATCTTGAGGGGGTGGCGCCTAAAGCGTACGAGTTCGAATCTCGTCCCGGGCACGTTTGAAACTAAATATTACTGAAGATTTAAGTTGATTATTGCTTAAAAACAGTGATTTTTTATTTCTGTTAATTAAATATTTCAAAAAACGCCCGGATGGCGAAATTGGTAAACGTTGCGGTCTCAGAAGCCGTTGGAGTTAAATCCTTGAGAGTTCGAGTCTCTCTCCGGGCACATCAAGTTTAGTTTTTTAATCTCGATATTAAATCCTTTTTTTAAACAGAACAGCTACTAAACATGCTGATTCAGGATTACTAAACATCACATTGTTTTTTGTTTTATGCCAATAACCGGCAGCTTATTAGTAATAATATATTCATTAAAATTTTTAAGGTCAAACTGTTGAATTTTTTTAAAGGCATTAATTTGTTCATCAATTCTGGCACTTAAGTCAATGTATAAATCCTGGGCTTGCCTGGAGGGGCGTGTATTGCCAATGTTTACAGCATTCATCAGGTCAGCTAACTTATCATTAAGCATTACAGGATAATTTAAAAAATCCTGTCCTGCCTTTGCTTTTGTCTGGTATAACCTTTCCTCTATAGGTGTTAATTTTTTTAGTATAGTATCCTTTTGCTTACTAAGCTCATTTCTAATACCCTCATTAATTGTTTTATCAGAATTTATCCGCTCTGTAAATTCATTCAGCTGGTTACGCATTTCCCTTATTTGCTTAACCGTATTATTAGTTTCAGATAATTTATCGCGGCACTTGATTAGAAACTTAAATTTGGCTTGCAGGTCTTCATCTGTTGCCTGCACATTACCGGGCTTTTTAATAGTAAATTCTCTTATTAGCGAATCCTTCCCTATGCGCATACTTACAAAATATTTTCCCGGAGGAGCAGCTGGATTTCCACCATTTCCGTTCCATGTTAACATTCCATCAAATTTATCAGCTTCCGGATAAAGCATATTCCAGTTAATCCGATTCATACCCTGCTTTAAACTTAGTTTCTCATCTCCATTTGAGGGAAATTGTTTGAATGATTTGATTGAAGCTAAATTATTGTCCAAAAACCTTAATGTTACAGAATCACTTTTTTGCGGCTTTTCCTTCAGGTAATAATTTACAACTACACCTGGCAGTGGATTTTCACCTGCATTGCGCAGGTTTTCATTTTTACCGGATTGAAAAGCCCATGTGGTGCGTGGACTGAACAGAAATAAATTCTGATCATAAATTGAATCGCTGTATTGTTGTAAGAGTGTAAGATCATCCAATACCCAAAAACTTCTTCCCTGGGTTGCAATAACCAGGTCATCATCTTTTATAACAAGATCAGTTATTGGTACTTCCGGTAAATTCTGTTGAAATGATTTCCAATTAGCTCCATCATTAAATGAAATATACATGCCATATTCTGTTCCGGCATACAACAATCCTTTGCGTTTTTTATCTGCCCTGATGCACCTGGTAAAGTGCATTGCGTTTATCCCGGAAGTTATTTTTGACCACGACTTACCATAATCAGTGGTATGAAAAATATAAGGAGTAAAATCATCATTTTTATAATTGGTGGCAGCAACATAAAGCCCTCCTTTATTGAAAGGATCTGCATCAAGACAGTTAAACATAATCCATTTAGGAATTCCTGGGGGAGTAACATTACTCCAGTCTTTTCCGCCATTTTGCGAAACATGAAGTAAACCGTCATCGCTTCCGCACCATATTACACCAGGCTCAAAAGGAGACTCACATGCAGTAAAAATTGTTCCATAATATTCCACCCCGGTATTATCTTTAGTTATTATTCCGCCTGAAGGCAACATGCGCGATTTATCATTTCGGGTTAAATCGGGGCTTATTGCAGTCCAACTTAAGCCCTCATCAGTTGTTTGAAATAATACATTACCTGCAGCATATAATTTTTTTGAATTATGAGGCGAGAAAAAAATTGGGAAGTTCCATTGAAATCGGAATTTCAGCGAATCAGCACCCCATCCAATTGGTGAGTCGGGCCAAACCGATACATCTCTTCGCTCGCCTGTTTTGTGATCGAAACGCTCCAGGTATCCTCCATAGTTGCAGCCATAAACTATATCATCATTTAAAGGGTCAATAGCATGGTAACCACATTCACCACCTGCTGTATTTTCCCAATCATACTGATCAATATTGCCTCCACGGGTTCGATGATGAATGCGTATACTGCTATTATCCTGTTGAGCCCCGTATACTCGGTATGGAAAGTGATTATCAACCGCTACACGATAGAACTGAGCAGTTGGCTGATTATGATAGCTGCTCCAGTTAGCTCCACCGTCAAAAGTAATTTGCGCACCACCATCATCCGCTATTATCATGCGTTTGTTGTCTTCAGGATCAATCCATAAATCATGATGATCGCCATGCGGGGTGCTTATAGTTTTAAATGTTTTGCCACCATCAGTGCTCTTATGAAATTCAACATTCAATACATAAACCGTGTTTTCATCCCTGGTGTCGGCATATACCCTGCTAAAATACCATGCCCTTTGCCTGATATTTCGCTCTTCGTTAACCCGAGTAAATGTTTTGCCTCCGTCATCACTTCTGAATAACCCACCAGTATTTGACTCTACCATCATAAATATACGTTTATTGTTAACAGGGCTTATGCTCACCATCATCACACCAAGCGTATCGGTAGGTAAACCTTCATTATGAGTAATTTCAGTCCATGTATTTCCCCCATCAATAGTTTTATAAACAGATGAACCGGCTCCCCCGCTTTCCAGGCTGTAAGGTGTTCGTTTAATTTTCCAAAACGTGGCAAACATCACCAGTGGATTATTGGGATCCATGCATAAATCAGCTGCTCCTGCTTCGCTGTTAACGAATAATATTTTTTCCCAGTTTACCCCACCATCCTTGCTTCTGAAAATTCCACGTTCGGCATTCTTGCCAAATAAATGACCAAGTGCAGCAGCATATACAAGTTGCGGATTCTTTGGATGAATTCTGATTCTTACAATGTGTCTGCTGTCACTTAAACCTGCATGACTCCATGTAGTTCCGCCATCAACAGATTTCCATATTCCAAAGCCCTCGCTAACATTACCCCGAACCGTTTGTTCACCCATTCCAATATAAATTACATCAGGATCACTTTCACTTACAGCAACAGTACCTACGCTGCCTCCGAAGAACTCATCGCTGATATTTTTCCAATTGTTGCCTCCATCTGCAGTTTTCCAAACACCACCACCAGTAGAACCCATATAGTAAAGGTTACGTTGCCCCATTACACCGCAAACTGCTGAACTTCTGCCGCCACGCCAGGGTCCGATACACCGGTATTTCATTGAATTCAGCAAAAGGCTATCCCGTGAACCGCTTGAATCAGCTTTTTTTTGCTTTTGCGCAATGCTGAACTGAACAGAAAATAATAAAACTGTAATGAATATAAGATTTTTCATAATACTAAAATGATGTTCAAAGAAAAAGGAAATATGTTTACTTAAAAGTGTATTTTAAGAAAGCCTTGCAATAATGGTTACTTTATCTCAATAAAATATTGTTGCTTGAAACAATTTAATTAGAGCTGAAGTTTAACCAACTTTTTTTTGACACCTTGCGTCCAAACATTTTATGGTTGAATTTTGAAAGTGAAATGATTGAAAGGAAACTTTTTCATTTTTGCACGGACTGAATGAAGATTATCATTTAATGGGTATTTAAATTTTTCAAAGGAAAAGAATGTATTACGATAATGATTTTGCCATAATAATTCCAATGGCCAATGAGGAAAAGGATTTTCGGCCTTTTGCTGATGAATTGGTGGCAATATTAAACCGGCTTGAATCAGGACGTGTATATTTTATTGTAGATAAAGCTTCAAAGGACCAAACCCTGGAAGTATGCAGGAAACTATCAGCAATGGATATACGATTTATAACCGTATGGGCACCTGAAAATAAAAATGTGGTTGATGCTTACCTACGTGGATACAGAGAAGCACTTTCAAATGGCCATGATATTATTATTGAAATGGATGCCGGTATGTCGCACGACCCAAAGGCTATTCCAATGTTTTTACGAACATTAAATGAAGGCAATGAATGTGCTTTTGGCAGCCGTTTTATTAATGGTGGCTCAATATGGAAATCAACCCGATACCGTACGTTCCTTTCCAAGTTCGGAACACTATTATCTAATATTTTATTAGGCAGCAGGCTAAAAGATATGACTTCGGGTTACCAGGGATTTCATGCACACATTGTAAAAGAGTTTCTGGCTTATCCCATGCAATCTAAAGCACACTTTTATCAGACCGAACTACGATACCTGCTGCGCAAGAAAAAAAATCGAGAAATTCCGATTCACTATCGCGCGCCTTCTCCCAGTGTATCTTCTAAAGCCATTCGTAATTCCATTTATGTTTTGATGTTTTATTTTTTACACAGGCTGTTTTTCCATTCCAGAAAAATTGACGAGTAATCAATTTAAAAAATGAAAAAAGCGCTGGTAATAACTACCATTTCACCTGTTAACACCATATTAAAAAAGTATGCAGAAGAGTGCTTTGCTCATAAAATTGATTTGTATATCATAGGAGATTCAAAAACCCCTACTGATTTTCATTTAGACCACTGTAATTACTATTCCATTGAATCGCAGCAAAAACTTGAGTTTGAAAGTGCTTTAAAACTTCCTGTTAATCATTATTCAAGAAAAAATATTGGCTACTTACTGGCAATGGCTAAAGGTGCCGAAGTAATCCAGGAAACAGATGATGATAACATACCCATGTATAATTTTTGGAAAGACGAAGTGATGTTAACACCGGCTTACCATTTAATTGACAAAGGCTGGATAAACATATATTCATACTTTACCGAAAAGAAAATATGGCCACGGGCCTTCCCATTGGAATACTTACGTGATAGCTTTCCGGATTTGAAATTAAGTAAATACGAATTGGCTGACTGCCCTATTCAGCAGGGACTTGCCAATGACAATCCCGATGTAGATGCTATTTTTAGGTTGGTTAAGGAATTGCCTGTTCATTTTAAGCATGGACCTCCGGTGGCTTTAGGCAATAAATCTTGGTGTCCGTTTAACAGTCAAAACACGCGCTGGTTTAAGCCAGCATTTCCATTATTGTATTTGCCAAGTTACTGTAGTTTCAGGATGACCGATATCTGGAGAAGTTTTGTAGCCCAGGTAATTTGTCATATAAATAATTGGTCAGTTTTATTTCATAAACCAACTGTTTACCAGCAACGTAATGATCATAATCTTATCAGAGATTTGCAGGATGAAGTTCCAGGTTACCTGAATAACAACTTAATAATAGAATCACTTTCTAAGCTTGAATTAAAAAAGGGCATTGAGCATATTAATTACAACTTAAAACTATGCTACTCGCAACTGGTTCAAATGCAACTAATTCATCAAAACGAACTTGATTTAATTGAAGCCTGGCTGGCTGATTTTGAGAGGATTTATAAAAAAGACTAGCGCAATTAACTGTTAAAAAATACAATTTCCGGAAGCCATTTTTTTCAAATTTAAGTGAATTGTGGCACGGTTTTTATTAATAAAATAGTGGGTTTAGGGTTGGTTTAGACACTACCATGATGATGTAAAATCAACGATATATTAATTAAGGTCATTTTACTATCTATCGAAAGTGTTAGAAACGCGAAGTTTAAAGCTTCGCGTTTTTTTATTGCTTTGCAGTGATAGATTTTTTACGATTGCACCGAAAAATGCACACCGCTGGTGAATTATTGAAATCCCCTATTAGTATGCAATATCCTTTTTTTGTTTTTCTAGTTTGTAGATAATACAATACCCCAAATTATTTAGTTGAATTATGAATGACTGGACCGAATATTTCAGGCATATGTTAAGCACAAGTAGTTGGCTACCTCATTGGCAAAACCACCAATTATCGGAATCTGAAATATGGATGTTTATTATCAGCAACATGCTATCATTTGGTGCTTGCCTGGTTATGCCTGTCATCATATTGACTTTTGTGTTGCGAAAAAATTTTAGCAGGTTCTTTAAATTGTACCTGCTCTCTTCACTCTTTATTTTTCTGTGCGGGCTGATATTCCTGGTCGATGCCTTATCCGTATGGTATGAAATAGAACAGATTGATTCTTTCCTGAGATTATTGACTGGCCTGGTGAGCTGGATAACATTACTTGCTTTAATTTATAAAATTCCTGTATTGTTAAAATTTCGCTCGGCACGTGAATTAATTGTTGAAGTAGAAAGACATAAAACTACCGAGGATCTTTTACGCATTAAAAACAATGAATTAAATAAAGCCCAGGAAATTGCAAAAATGGGCCATTGGGAATGGGATGTTTTAACAGGAAAACTAAGCTGGTCATATGGATTGTATCTTATTTATGGCTTAAATCCCGAAAAGCAAGATATCAGCTTTGAGCAATTTATTGATCTTATCCATCCTGATGAAAGAACATATGTAAATAATTTAATCAGCAGGGCATTTGAAGAAAAGAAGTTTCCGGATTTTTATCATCGGATAAAAATCGGCACCGGTGAAGTAAAAACAATTCATGCTCGTGGTGAAGTTATTCTTGATTCATCAAACAATGTTATTAAAATGATTGGTACCGGACAGGATGTAACCCAGGAAAGATTGATTGCAGATGAATTAGTTTTAAAAACCCGAAAACTTGAAGTAACTAATGAAGAACTTCAGAAATTTGCATACATAGCTTCGCATGACCTCCAGGAACCGTTACGTAAAATTATTACTAACGGTCTTCGATTAAAAGAAGAACTATCAACCATAGATAATGAAAAAGCCAGGGTATTTACAGAAAAAATAATCAATTCAACCGGACGAATGCAAAACCTTATAAATGATATTTTGAGGTTTTCAAAAATCAACTCTGAATATACCTTACAACCTGTTGATCTAAACAAGGTAGCTAGTCAGATTATCAGCGATATGGAAGTAACAATAGAGGAAAGTGGAGCTGAAATTATTATTGGCCGTCTTGACCATATAATGGGCAACGAACTCCATCTTGGGCAGGTTTTTCAGAATCTGATCAGTAATGCCATAAAGTTTCAACACAAGTCATCAATTCCAAAAGTTACTATTTCATCTAAAATAATTAAGGGCATTGAACTTAATGCTGAGATTAAAAATAAACTGATGAGCAATAACTCCATTACTGATATTAATAAAATAAATGAGTCTGACTATTGCCTGATTGAATTTGCTGATAATGGTATCGGATTCAATGAAGATTATTCAGAAAAAATATTTGAAGTTTTTCAGAGATTTCACAGTGGTGAAAATTATAAAGGAACTGGTGTGGGGCTTGCGGTTTGCAAAAAAATTATTGAAAACCACAGAGGCGTTATAACTGTAAAAAGCGAAACCAACAAAGGATCTGTTTTTACGTTAACTATTCCTGTTTAGTAAAAACTTATTATTCTGATTTCTGGACTATCAATCTAATTTACTTTTTGGCTGGTAACGAAAGTGCCTTTCCCTGTTCGTTTTGCTCTCGTAATGTCCAATTCCGGGTAACGGTTGTATTCAGCCATGCCTTACCCGATTTACGCTTAATGGTAACAAGTAATCCAAATTGCTTTTTAAAACATTCCATTAAATCACTAACTGTTATTTCAGGGTGAAATTCAAGCGAAAGTTTATTCTGACGCGAACGGCATATTTCCAACTTCATTTTAATGTCTCGCTCAGTCAAACTAATCTTATTGTTATATGTTCTTATTTGTTTGTTAACAATCAAACTTAAATATGGGAACATTTTATTGAATGCTTTTTGCAAGGCAATTATGTCAATATTATCATTACAATCTAACTTCATTTACCAGAAACTATTCTTAATGTAACAAAGTTAGTTTAACCAAACTCTTGAAAACATGACGATTATCAATTGTACTAATAATAATTGTCAATAAAATGTCATTAGTTTTTAACTTTCATCAGCTTATTAAAATCTAAAATTGTAATCATACTGCCTTTTATTGCAATCAGGCCCTCATCCTTAAAATCGCTCAGCATCCGAATAGCCGTTTCAGGCGATGTACCTGCAATATTAGCAATGTCTTCACGACTGATATTCATTGAAAAATTTGCTGATGGTTCGTTTTTATACCGCTGCTCAAGAGTAACTAAGGCTTCAGCCACACGCTTTCTAACACTGTTATATGCAAGCTTAAGTAACTGATCTTCCTTTTCAGTAAGATTATCACTCAGCATCTTGATAAACTTTTTGGATACATCTGGGCTTTTATAAATCAATGCGAAAAAATCATCTTTAGGCAAAAGGAATACTTCTGTTTCTTCCAGGGCTTCCGCACTATCAGTATATGGAGTTCCCTCAAGTAAGGCAAGATATCCGAAAAAGTCACCCTCTTTAAAAAGGGCGGTAATAAACTCCTTACCAGTTTCGTTGGTTTTAAAAGTTTTAATCTTGCCTTTGTTAACCATAAAAATTCCTCGGGGATACTGTCCTTCTGAATAAATCAATTCCCGTTTGCTATAGTATTTAAGGTCGTGTTCGTGTGTTTTGTTTTCCAATGCATCTGCACCCTGCACAGCCATCATAAATTCCTGTAAGCCGCTTACCGTTTTTTCGAAGTCTCTTTTCAAAACTTCTTTTTTGCGCAGCCTGCTTTCAACAGCATTGAGCAACTCATCATCATCAAATGGTTTGGTGATGTAGTCATCGGCACCCATTACCATGCCCTTCCTTAAATCACTCCGTTCCGACTTTGCTGTCAAAAAAACAAATGGTATAGACGCAGTTTCATCTTTTTTCGATAATAAGTGAAGTACGCCATAGCCATCCAAAACCGGCATCATAATATCGCACAGTATTAAATCAGGAATAATTTTTTCAGCCATATCAACTCCTGTTTTTCCATTAGGGGCTGTATGAACAGCATAGCCAGCAAGTTCAAGTAACTCTGCAGTATTTTCGCGCATTTCTGCATTGTCTTCAATAAGTAGGATTTTCTTCTTCATGCTTTATGTAATTGGTATTGTTAATGTAAATGTACTCCCGAAATTCAGCTTACTTTTAAAAGAAATTGTTCCGCCAAGCATTTCGGCATATTTTGAAACAATATTAAGACCTAAACCTGTGCCTTGAATATTGGAAGCATTTTGAGCCCTGAAAAAGCGTTCGAACAAATGAACCTGCTCTTCCTCTGATATTCCTATCCCCCGGTCAGCAACTTCAATTAATAATTCCTTAGGTCCGGAATTGATATTAATTAATACTTCAGAATGTTCAGGACTAAATTTAATAGCATTGCTAATAAGATTGAATAATACATGTTTGACCATCCGCTCATCCGTTTTTTGAACTGCGTTACCGGAATAAGTTAATTTAAGCTGCTGACCTTCTTTAGCTACACCTTGCATTTGCTGTACCACCTCAGCTGCTAATGTTTTTAAGTCTGCTTTATCGTAATTGGGTATTACCTTTCCTTCTTCTAATTTTGAAATAGACAATACATCATTAAGTATATCGGTAAGGTTATTAATCGAGGTTTTAATTCGTGCAATATGTTTGGCTTGCTTTTCAGGTTCATTGGCCTCTCCATATTTAGTAACAAGTGAAAGAGAAGAAAGAATGGTAGCTAGTGGTGTTCTGAATTCATGGGATGCCATAGCAACAAACCTGCTTTTCATATCGTTTAACTCTTTCTCCTTCTCAAGGGCAACATTTAATTCTTCTTTAGTCTTATTTAATTCGGCAATGGCTTCTTCAAGTATTAGAGTTCGGTTTTTTACCCTGGCTTCCAACTGACTATTTATAGTATGCAGATCATCTGCCAACTTTTCAAGTTTGGCTTTTTGATTTTCAATTTCCTTTTCATGCTTTCTTCGTGCTGTATTGTCAATAATAAATGCAATCACCCCACGTTCCCCTTTATCAACAAATGGTGACAAACTAACCTCAACAGGAAATTCAGTGCCATCGCTTTTAACAGCCATAAGGTTAAGGCCTTCACCCATCTTTCGTGCTTTGGGTTGTTTCTTAAATTCAGTACGATGATCTAAATGTTTTGCAACAAGTCTTTTAGGAATGAGTAATTCTACAGGCTGATTGATCATCTGATTAGGTTCATAACCAAATAAACTCAGAGCACTTGGGTTGGCCTGCTTGATTATTCCATTGCTGTCTGTTAATAAGATAGCCTCGTTGGCATAATTAAAAATAGCCTCCATCTCATAGAATTCCATCATAGCTGCAAATTTATTTTTTGGCACATAAGTAATTCTATGATATTGGTCATTGCTGATGCAGCTCCATCCTGTTTAATAAAACCAAGGCATAAAATAAATAAAGTATCCGGAATTGCAGTTTTTATTCCAATTAAACTCTTTCAATTCAGCAAAATACTAGCTAATAAAATGTATAATTGAAATAAATTATTGCTTCTGAGTAACAGTTTTTTCTTAAAAGCTAAATTAAGGTAAACACCATTTGCACACACAACAATATAATAGTTTTATAATGCAAATTAGTTTCAGAGTATGAAAAGAATAAACCGTTTCGATAAAAAGGGGTTATAGCTTATGTTATCAGGCCACTTTAAGTTTAACAAGGTTAGCTTTGCGTAATTTACTTAAAGCATATTCAAGTGTAACAATAAACTCGCTGGGCCGCTCATCAGTGCCTGGGATTTCAAACATTGCATCTAACATAATAGCCTCACATAAACTACGTAAACCCCTTGCCCCAAGTTTATATTCGTAAGCCTTATCAACGATTAAGTTAAGTACATCTTCCTCAATAGTAAGCTTGATTTTTTCCAGCTCAAAAAGGTAGGTGTATTGTTTAATCAGAGCATTCTTTGGATCAGTTAATATTGAACGTAAAGCGCGTTTATCTAAAGGAGCCAATGCGGTTAAAACGGGCAGCCTGCCGATTAATTCAGGAATAAGGCCAAATGATTTTAAATCCTGCGGAGCAACGTATTGAAGAAGATTATCTTTATCATAGGCCAGCTGTTCACTAACTTTAAAACCAAGGCTGTTTGATCGTATTCGTCTGCCAATAATTTTATCTATACCATCAAATGCACCACCGCATATAAAAAGAATGTTTTCGGTATTAACCTGTATCATTTTTTGCTCGGGATGCTTTCTGCCGCCATAGGGAGGAACATTTACAATTGTATTTTCAAGCAGTTTCAGCAAACCCTGTTGAACACCTTCACCACTTACATCGCGCGTTAAACTTGGATTATCACTTTTACGGGCTATTTTATCAATTTCATCAATGTAAACGATTCCACGTTCGGCCGACTTCACATCAAAATCAGCAGCCATTAGTAAGCGTGATAAAACGCTTTCAACATCTTCTCCAACATACCCTGCTTCAGTAATAACAGTTGCATCAGCAATACAAAACGGAACATTTAATATTTTGGCAATTGTTCTTGCCAGTAAGGTTTTACCTGTTCCGGTTTCACCAATCAGTATTATGTTTGATTTATCAAGCTCAATATCATTCTTGCTTTTCAGATGGTGGTTAATGCGTTTATAGTGATTATAAACAGCCACTGACAGCACCTTCTTTGCGTCATCCTGGCCAATTACATATTGGTCAAGGTGCGATTTAATATCAGAAGGTTTTAATAAAGCAGTAGATGAACTTAAAGTCTGTTTAAGTTTTGAAGTTTGCTCTTCGTTTATAATGCCCACTGCCTGCAAAGCGCATTGATCGCAAATGTGGCCATTTTCGCCTGCTATAAGCAGGTTTACAGCATTCTTATCACGTCCGCAAAAACTGCACTTAACTTCTTTTGTTTGTTTCATGTTACAATTGATTGCCGTTACTAATTGTTCAGCAGTTCATAATTATCAGCTGAATCCTATTGGTAAATACTAAATCAAGTTACATTAAAATGCTCTGAAATGCAAATAAATAACTGTCGATTCTGATTTCAGTACTTCAAATACATTTTACTTTTTCGATAACACTTCATCAATCATACCGTATTCTTTTGCTTCATCTGCAATCATCCAATAATCACGGTCAGAATCTTTCCAAACCGTATCATAGTCTTTGCCGGTATGCATGGCAATTATTTCATACAGCTCTTTTTTAAGTTTGGCAATTTCGCGTGCAGTTATTTCAATATCCGATGCCTGTCCTTCTGCTCCACCCATTGGCTGATGAATCATTACACGTGAATGTTTTAGTGCCGAACGTTTTCCGGCCGCACCTGAACATAATAATACTGCAGCCATTGATGCAGCCATACCTGTACAAATCATCTGCACATCAGGCTGAAGAATCTGCATGGTATCATATATCCCTAAACCGGCATAAACACTGCCACCGGGTGAATTAATGTAAACAGTTATGTCTTTCTTAGAGTCAACATTTTGCAAAAAAAGCATTTGTGCCTGAACAATATTTGCTACCTGATCATTAATTGCTGTACCTAAAAAAATAATTCGCTCCATCATCAATCGCGAAAACACATCCATTTGAGCAATGTTTAGTTGACGTTCTTCAATAATGTAGGGAGTTAGTGATGATTCAAAATGATGCATACTTAAGCTGCTGATTCCATGCTTATGCATTGCATACTTGCGAAATTCCTGGCCGTGATTCATAGTTTTTCAGAATTAAACTTAATTGATTAATGTTAAAAAATTGCGCAGTTTTAAACTACATGAAAGTCGTTCGAAATAAAAAATAATTGTGGGGATAAACTTAAATCAAAGTTTTTAATTAATGATGATGATGATCTGCAACAATTTTCAGAAACTCATCATAGGTTACCTGTTTAGTATCGCGGTTAATCACCTCCTTAAGATAACTAAATGCTTTAAAGCTAATGAGGTTCTGAACAACACGATTCACATTTTCCTCTTTTTCAAGATATTTTTTCACCAGCCCGTCCATCATTTCATCCATATTATTTGATAAGCCGTACTGTGAAAACTGGTTATACAGCATATCACGGGCCATAGCATTTATTTCCTCATTGGTTATTTTGTAATCCTGGTCTTTTACAATTTTATTTTCAATCATGCTCAGTTTTGTACCGCGAGCAAACTGGGGATATTCTTTTTCAACTTGCTCTTCTGTGTACTTACCTTCATCCATACTTCGAAGCCATTTCTTCAAAAATTCGTCCGGTAGCGAAAAACTCACTTCATTGATCAGCATATCTTCAATATCGTGCCTGAATTTATTATCGCTTTCGCGCCCCATCATTTTTACAATATCCTCCTGCACTCGTGCTCTGAATGAATCTTCAGATGTAATTGCTCCCTCGCCATAAACTTTATCAAACAACTCCTGGTTGATTTCGGCTTTTTCGCGGTTATTAATACTTATAACAGTAAACCTGAAATCGGACTGCATTGCGGCTGCAGCATCAACTGTAAGGTTAAACATAGCTCCTAATTCAGTATTGCTCTGTAAGGCTTTTGCAGGATTAAAAACAACAACACTATCCTTAGCAACATCCAATAATTTTGATCTGATTTCGGCATCTTTAACTGCTTCCATGGCTAAGGTAGTGCGAGTATTAATACCGCCTTCTTTTTCAACACCAGCTTCATCTAATTCTACAAATTCGCCATAAAGTATGCTTTTCTCATCCGGCTTTTCCGGGTTTGAATATTTGCCATTTCTCAGCCTGATGTCTTCAATGTACTCCTCAACCCTGCTGGCATCCACTGTAATTTCATAATAGGGCACCTTGCTAAGAGCAGTAAAATTCAATTCAAATTCAGGAGCAAGGCCAACTTCAAAAGTGAAGGTGTAATTACGAGGGTTTGCCCAATCGGTATCAAAATCCTGAACAGGCACCGGTAACGGATTACCAACAATAGCCACATTATTGTCTGTTAGGTGTTTTTCCAGATTACGTGATACAATCTTATTCAATTCATCAAATAAAATTGATTTTCCATACATTTTCTGAACATATGACTTTGGTACTGCCCCTGGTCTAAAACCTTTTATTTGAGCATGTTTGCCAAATTTTTTTATTTCCTTGTCTACTGCTTCAAGATAGTCTACAGGTTCTACATCAATGGTAACTGTAGCAGTTTGATTTTCTTTTTTCTGTTGTGAAATATTCATGGTGACTTGTACTTTTTCTGTTTCGCCTTAACAGGAAGCATTAAATGCTTGCTACTGAATTAAAGTTGATTTAAAATGCGATATGCATTAAAATAAAAAAAATAATCAATAAGTAAGTGCGGATGAAGGGACTCGAACCCCCACGTCTTTCAACACCAGATCCTAAGTCTGGCGCGGCTACCAATTACGCCACATCCGCAGTATAACTGAATTTTGAGGGCGCAAAACTAATAATATTTGTTGGCGCAGCAAACCTTTGCATATTTGTGCAATTATCTTATTAACTACACTACTGTTAACAGAAAGCAAATGTTTACCATTGATCCTAAAACAATTAAGACAGCCGAATTACATGCTTATATGCTTTCGGCCATAGCCCCGCGCCCAATTGCGTTTGCCAGTACCATTGATAAGGATGGAAATGCAAACCTGAGCCCTTTCAGTTTTTTTAATGCCTTTGGCAGCCACCCACCAATTATGATTTTCAGCCCTGCCCGAAGGGTAAGAGATAATACTATAAAACACACCCTGGAAAATGTTTATGATGTTGATGAAGTAGTTATAAATGTGGTTAATTATAATATGGTTCATCAGCAATCATTAGCCAGTACAGAATATGACAAGGGAGTTAATGAATTTTTAAAAGCTGGGGTTACTCCCCTTCCATCCCAACTGGTAAAACCTTACCGTGTTAAAGAATCACCAGTTCAAATGGAATGTAAAGTTAAACAGGTAATAGAAACCGGCACCGAAGGAGGTGCAGGCAACCTTATTATTTGCGAAATGCTGTTAATGCATATTAATGAAGATGTGTTGGATGAAAACAAGAAAATTAACCAGCATAAAATTGACCTTGTTGCAAGGCTTGGGGGCAATTATTATTGCCGGGCTTCAGGAGCTGCATTATTTGAAGTTGAAAAACCGCATCATAAAAAAGGTATTGGCGTTGATGGCTTGCCTGAACATATTCGCTATAGCCGCATATTAACAGGCAATTCGCTCGGTCAATTGGGCAATTGTGATAAATTACCCGATGATGAAACGATAAAGCAATTTAAGTTATCTGCCAAAGCAGAACATATATTGCAGCAGTTACACGGAAGCCAAGAGGAGAAGAATGTTCAATTGCACTTTATGGCTCAAAAACTCCTGGAACAGAATTGTGTTGCAGATGCCTGGGAAATTCTTACACTTCAAGTAGAATAAAATATTAGCAGCAATTAATCTTTAATAAACCGGCTAATCAAAAAGTTACTGTTGCCTTTTATATATACCAAATAAACCCCTGAAGAAAGTTTACTGCACTCTACAGTTTGGTAATTTAAACCAGGCTTAACTTCGCAAGTTTGTTGCGTCAAAATTCTGCCATTCAGGTCAGTAAGTTGGAGAATTACCTCTTCAGAAACATTGGAATTAACTGCTAAATTTAGTTTTTCGTGAACCGGATTGGGAGTTAACCTAACATTACCACTTATTGAAATATTAATTAATCCCACATTAGTAACGTAAACTGAGTCAGAGGTTTTGCAACAACCAAAATCATCACAGGCAACCAGGCTATAATAACCCGGTACTGTTGCTGTATAAACGCTACTATCTGCCCCGGAAATAACAACTCCATTAAGATACCATTGAAACTGATAACCAGTTAGGAAACAGGTTAATGTTGTGCCGTTAATTAGAAAAGTCGGTTTGGGGGGATTGGGAATAATTGTAATAGAATTTGATAATGAGGAAGCTGCACATCCTGACAGATTCAATTCAACAACATAGTATTGTCCTGTTGAAGTTACCCATATAGTAGTATCAGTTACACCATTAATCAAAACTGAATCTTTGTACCATTGATAGGAATTTCCATTGTTATAAGCCACTGCTAACTGCACACTATCACCCTCACAAAGTGAATCATTTCCAAAAATGTTTATAGAAGGTACAGCAGGTGAATCATAAACATGAACAGTATCGGTATTAACTATTGTAACAGGCGATAACCACCAGCTAACTGTAAGCGAATCGCTAACGCCTGATATACTATCAATAAGTGTTCCTGTTAACGTAGTCCCATTAATAACTACCTGTCCTAAAGTATCGGGGCCGTTAAGAAGATCGTAGTCGTATACTTTTATTGTATAGTTTTGATTAGCTAATAAAAGCGTAATGCTGTCATACAATAAAGGTAAAGCAGCATTATCAACTGTTACTGAATTAAAAATATTGGTTCCGGCACTATCAAACACTACGAAAAAAATGTCGGGAATGGAATCATCACCAGCACCTCCATCATTAAAAAAATTGAAAGGAACACTGCCAATTAAAAGACTGTCCAGGTTATATCCTATCAGTGCATTCTGAGTTGCTATAAAATCGCCAGATGTATTATAGACAACATTAGGATCTGCTATTGAATCAGTGATGCCATTGGAGAAATCCCAGGAGTAACTTAGAGCTGGTATTATGCTTGTAAATTGAACTGAATTACCCTGGCAAAGAGAAGAAGGAGAAAAACTGAAACCTCCATTGGACACTGCCCCCGGATCAACTGTGAAAGGCCTTACAAAGGAAACAGTTTGCAATCCAAGAAATTGAACATCGGCAATAACTGTAACATTCATATTAAAAGAACCGGCCTGAAGAGGAATACCACAAATTTTTACGCACCCATAAATACTAACGGATGGATCATAAGTGCAATTAACTGATGAATTATTGCACTCCCAGCTAAGGCCAGCAGGTAGCCCGCTAACAGAAGTTATCTGAAAAGTATAAACCTGTAACCCAAGCGTATCGGTAAACATAACAAACGTTATATCCTCATCATAAGGTTGATTTTTGGTTCCGTTAGGTAATGTGTCAGGATAAATGCCTACTTGCGTTTGAGTTGAATCAATATTACAACCAGGACATTGAGCATTAAGAGAACATGAAATTAAATTCAGGATGCATACTATGGCAATTGTAATAAGCGTTTTCATAATGTAAAATGAGTTGTTAGTTTAATGTGGCGATAAAAATAAATTTTAATGCGATAGGTAATAGTTATTAGCATAAAAAATCAATCGTTTTGTTATAAGAGCCAAACTTGTTCTTCGTTATTATAAAAAAACTACATTTGATCAATAATAAATGCCAATCATGAAATTAAACACCATTTTAACGGTTATAATTATTCTTAGTATCAGTGCTATTAATGCAGTAGCGCAGGATATAATTTACAAGAAAGATAAAACGGAAATAAATGCCAAGGTAACCGAGGTATCAGTAAATGAAATAAAGTATAAAGAAGCTAATTTTCCTGACGGGCCTGAATTTACTATGAGTACAACTGACATTATAAAAATTAAATTTTCTAACGGCCGTGAAATGAACTTTTCAGCTGACCCTTATAGTTTGAGTAAGGATGTTGATATACGAGAGAAAAACCATGTGGCCAAATTTGAGTTTTTTTCGCCATTAACACAGGATATAGCTTTTGGCTATGAATTTATGTTAAAAGTGGGAATAAATATTGAAACCAAGTTAGGAATTATAGGTCCAGGCTTTAGCCCTAATACTGATAATGCTTCAGGGGCTTTTGTTAAGGTAGGTCCTAAGTTTTTGTTAAGCAGTGACTATGTAACTCCCGGAATGCAATATTCTCATGCAATGCGCGGCCGCTATATCAAGCCTGAACTTTGTGTAAGTATATATTCAAAAATGATGGATGTATATTCTTCAACTTATGGAAGCTCGACTACGCAGAAAGAAAAAGTTAAATACGGTAGTTATGGTGTTAGCTTAGTATATGGTCGCCAGGTAATATTAGGGCAAACGATGACACTCGATTGGTACTTTGGAATTGGATATGCTTTTCATACTGCAAATGTGGTAAACAGTACTAAAACATCATCTTCAACCTACATTAATGAATCATATAAAACAGAGGGAACCTACGATTATTCACATTTATATTTTGGCAAGGATTTTCCGATGACTATGTCGGCCGGCATAACAATTGGATACATCTGGTAACCGAATTTCCTGCTTATTACTTTATTATTAAAAATAATCCCAAATTAATTTTTTGGTTTATAATCGCACCTATTAATTTTTTTGTTTAATTAGCCATTAGGATTTTTGCCTGAAACTATTGCTCATTAAATTTCTATTCAATGAATTTACCACGCAAAAGGCAAAAATTCTAACCATTTATTATCTTTCAAACAACAACATTACTTTTTTTATAAATCTATTAACTTTAAACAATTAACAACAAAAACTATGAAAGTAACACGTTACGTAGTAGCAGCCTCGCTTTTTGCGGGCCTGTTAATGTCAAACAGTGCTGATGCACAATGGAGTCGCAATGCGGCCACACTTCAAACTTATGTAACCAATACCAGCGATAATGTAGGTATCGGAACTACTAATCCACTTTTTAAACTCGATATCCAAAGCTCAGGAAATGCGAGTATGTCGTTTAAATCTACATCTGGTAATGCTAATGTAATTCTTGACCGTTTTGCAACTAACACAACAGCTGGTTTAAATTATCGTACTAATGGATTACCAACCTGGCAAACCGGTATGATTAATAACGATCATTATGTAATTCGAAATGTTAACCTGGGAGCTGCTGCAGTGTATTGTTCCTATACAAATAATTATGTGGGTATTGGAACAACATCTCCTACTAATCGTTTATCTGTAAACGGTAGTGCTAACGTATCTGGCTTCTTGGGAGTTGGTATAGCTGCCCCGGTTTCGCGTCTTGATGTGCTTGGGGGAAACGCTGCATCCGATACAATTAATATTATTCAGGGTATTTCATCATATACCGGCAATTATGACCTTGCTGCTGTTTATGGTGAAGCAGCTGCTGCACCCGGATATGGATTTGGCACATATGGCTTTGGTGGCTATATTGGTGCTGTTGGCCTTGGTGGCTATACAGGAGTATATGCTGCCTCAGGAGGTTCAACCGACACAACTGTTGCTACAGGCTTTGTATCGTATGGAGTTGAGGCTTATGGTGGTCCAGGTTATGAATCAAACGGTATTTTAGGCCAAGCTGGGGGGGGGCAGTATAATTATGGAGTTATAGGATTGTGCGGACCTAATTATACACCTGCTGATTCAGACAATACTCATAAAAACTGGGCTGGATATTTCTTTGGTGATATCGTTTATTCAAGAGCTTTCCGTTGGTCAGATAATAAACTTAAAAATGATATACAACCAATTGAAAGTGCTTTAGAAAAATTAAGTAAAGTTCAGACATCAACTTATACCTTTAAGACAAAGGAATTTTCTCAACTTGATTTACCTGCCGGAAGACAAATGGGCTTTATTGCTGAAAATATGGAAACCGTATTTCCTGATTTAGTTAAAGAATCTCGTTCGCCAAGTATTGTTAAAAACCGCAAAGTAGTGCGCGAAAGTGTAACTTTTAAAACAGTTAACTATGAAGGCATTATTCCTGTAATAGTAGCTGCAGTAAATGAGCAGAATGACAGAACAACACAACACGAAGCTGAAATGAATGCTCGCATCAATCAGTTGGAAAATGAAATAGCACAGTTGAAACAAATGTTGCTTGATAAGAAAACTAATGCTACTGAAACCGGAAGCCTATTGCAAAATGTTCCAAACCCTGCAAAAGATAATACAACTATTAGTTTTTATCTTCCTGAAAACTCAAAAGGTGTTTTACAGATCAACGATGCCAATGGCAAACTTGTTAAATCATACAATGTTAACGGTAGCGGAATGCAAGAAGTATTAATAAACACTGCAACGCTTTCAAACGGAAGCTATACTTACAGCTTGACCATTAATGGCAAAGTAGCCGACAGCAAAACAATGGTTATAAACAAATAATTACACCCTGATTTTATTTTTACAAACTATCAACCAGCAGCCGGATTTAAAAGTCCGGCTGTTTTTTTATTGAAACTTCCCTGATAAGGAATAACTTTTTTAGTCGACATTAAACCATTACGATAATCAGAAAAAGTTGAATGGTTTATATTTTTTTGAATATTATGCTGCAGATATTAATTCAATAAGCTTATCACTAATACATCATTATTTAATAAGTTCAGATTAAGATCTCAAAAGAATAAAATCCAATTCGTAATATCAGATTTAATCAATGCTTAAAATTAAAAATTCAGTCCTTCTGTTTTGCGCTCTGCCTTCTTCAGTAGTGTTATTGGCAACAGGCTGAGTATCACCAAAACCTTTAAACACCAAATTGCTCTTATTAATGTTTTTGGCAACCAGGTAATCAAATACACTACGGGCGCGGTTTTCAGAAAGCACCTGATTCTTCCTTTTGTCACCGGTATTGTCGGTATGTCCGCTTATCTGGATTTTTATTTTTGGATTGTGCTTTAAAAAGGCAACCAGTTTATCGAGCTCAATAAATGATTCAGGCTGAAGATTAAAGCTGTCAGTAGCAAAGAAGATATTTTTCAGAACCACCTTCTCCCCTGCTTTTACAGGGCTTAGTTTAACGTCAAGCAAAAATGGATGCCGGTAATCAACTGCCTGCTTGCAGGAAAAATGATCAGAATAAAAAAGGTAATCTTTGGCAGAAACATTTAGCAAATAATCTTTACCTGCAGTAAGCGCTTTTAAAAACTCTCCATTTGATTTATCGGTTACGCCTTTAAAAATTATTTTACCACTTTCCAGGTCAATCAACTCGTAATCTGCAGCCAGTGCAACATTGGTAATTGCATTTGTAACTTTACATTTTACGAAAGTAATTTTTTGCGGCTGCAGCTTTTCGTTAAGCTGAAACTCATATAAATCTAATCCTCCAAAGCCACTATCTCGATCCGTAGCAAACAAGGCTACACTGCCATCAGGGCTTACCAGTAAACTATTTTCATCCCGGTAGGTATTAATCGGATACCCAAGATTAACTGCCTTACCCCATTCTCCATTACTGTCACGCCTGCTCATATAAATATCAAGTCCTCCCATACCAGGTAAACCACGTGATGAAAAATAAAGTGTTTGATCATCGGGGTGAATAAAAACTGACTCTTCAGCATCATCTGAGTTAATGTTACTGTTCAGCTTTTCGGGAGTTTTAAAAGCGCCATCTTCAGCAATAGTAGTTACATAAATATCCTGTTGTTTAATTCCTTCACGGGTATGAAAGCCTCGTACAAAATATAATGTTTTACCATCGGACGAAAAACTTGGCTGGGTTTCCCATGCACCGGTATTAATTGGTGCTCCCAAATTCTTAGGTGTTGTCCATTTGCCGTTAACATTTCTCGAAAAATAAATATCACAACTGCCCATTCCGTCATCACGATCGCATGCTGTAAAGAAGAGCAACCTGCCATCGGCTGAGTAGGAAGGCGCCCCTTCATTGAGCAATGTATTTAATGGCGGGCCTGCATTAACAGCTTTAGTCCACTTCTTACCCGTTCCTGTTGTAACAGTTTTGGAAATATAGAAATCCTCCTGGGGCATGTTTCGCTGAGCAGGATCTTTTTCATTTCGTGTAAACACCAGCGTGCTACCATCAACGGTAAACGAAGGATAATATTCATCAGCTGTGGTATTTATTGATTCGCCAAGATTTATTGGATTAAAATTAACCGGGTGTTGAAGTGCAATCAACGCAAAATCACAATTCTCCAATCCACGAATTGCTTTCTTCTTAAGTGTTTCACTTATTTTGGTATAAGTAAGAAACTTATTAAAATGATTCTTTGCGTCCGCATATCTTCCTGTATTTAATTCAATCTGGGCAAGTGTGTACCAACTATTTGGGAAAAAATCAGGAGCAAGTTTCAGTGCTTTGTTATACTGCTCTATTGCCTTATCATATTGGTCCATGTCGACATATACGTTAGCCAACAGAATATAAGCTTCAACAAATTTCTCATCTTTCGAGATGGCATTTTCCAGCTCCTTTAAAGCCGCTTCATTGTTTTTTGAATCGTAATAGCGGGTAGCTTGTTCGTAGTTTTTAATAGCCGATTTATTTTTAGAAGAGTATTCCTGCTTTTGTGCAAACAGACCTGAGTGCAATAATACAAGTAACAGTAAGGTAAGTAATGAATATGAATTAACTGAACGACTAAAGGGTTTATTAAAAAAATGAATCTTCAAATAAAATCTCTCAGACCTGTTTAGGAAATCAATAGGAGAACCAGTGTTACCTTTCATTAGCTTTAATCTGTAATTATCATTAACAACGCAGGGTCTGCATTTATTCATTTATTGATTGTTTCCATAGAAAATCCTTATTCATGATTAACCTCCAAAACAGTTTTAAATCACAATCAGCATGAAATCTCAAAAATACTAAGGCACATCAATCACTTTATGTGTTTGAAGTGAAATTCGCCACTCAGGGTGTTTCATAACATAATCAATAATCAGCGGTAGCATTTCTTTGCGTTTACTATATTCAGGTTGTAAATAACCTATACACTTGCTGTTAGTTTTACTCTTGTTAATTATAGCCCATTCAAAATCAGATTTGTTAAACACAATTACTTTCAGCTCATCGGCCTTATTAAGAACATCCTGTAGCGGAGGCTTAAACTTTTTTGGCTTAACGAATAAGCTCCGGACGTTTCAAGCCATAAATTGAATCCTTCGTTTTTCAATGCTGCCGTTAATTCCGTAAGATCATACATCATGGGTTCTCCTCCGGTAATAACAACATTTTTTGTTCCCGAAGCTGCAACATTTCTTATAATTTCATGAATACTTAAAAGTTGATGTTTTGCTGCCTCCCAGCTTTCCTTAACATCACACCATACACAACCAACATCACATCCACCAAGTCGCACAAAATAGGCAGCACATCCGGTGTTTCTACCCTCACCCTGAATGGTATAAAAATGTTCCATTACCGGAAATGTTGCATGGTAATCCACTGCAGTTTGCAATTTTGAGTGGGATGAGTGATTTTTCATATCTTGATTATCCGGCTATTAAGACAATGGAATAACTTACAAGCTTTGCTTAAGCGAACCCTTTGAAGCTATTAACGTATTTTGAAGCAACCCGATAATGGTCATAAGTCCTACACCACCAGGCACTGGCGTAATATAACTGCATTTAGGGGCAACCTCATCAAAGTCAACATCGCCAACAATATTAAATCCTGATTTTGTTTTGTCAGAAGCAATTCTCGTTATACCAACATCTATAACTACAGCACCTTCTTTAACCATGGAAGCTTTTAAAAACTGTGGTTTGCCCAATGCAGCTACAATTATATCTGCTTGCTTTGTATAATAACTTAAATCCCTGGTTGCACTATGACATAAAGTAACTGTGCAATTGCCCGGATAGGATTTACGTGAGAGCAATACGCTCATTGGTGAACCAACAATGTTACTCCTTCCAATTACCACACAGTGTTTTCCTTCTGTTTCAATTTTATAATGCTCAAGAAGCATCATTATTCCTTTTGGAGTTGCAGAAATAAAACAAGGCTCCTGAAGTTGCATTTTACCAACATTAACGGGGCTAAAACCGTCTACATCTTTTAATGGATTGATGGCGTTTACAATTTTCTTTTCGTCAATATGCTTAGGAAGCGGCAACTGAACAATAAAACCGTCTATGCCGTCATCATTATTCAGCTCATAAATTTTATTAAGCAACACCTGCTCGCTTACTGTTGCCTCCATTTTTATAAGCGTTGAATCAAAGCCTACATCTTTGCAGTTACGTTCCTTACTGGATACATA
>JBGARN010000066.1:0-24000 GCA_044230205.1 Bacteroidia bacterium | reverse complement strand
ACAATTACAATTAACCGCAGTAACCTACCCGAAGGTGTATATTTCATTCAGCTTGTTTCCGGTGATTCCATTTATACTGACAAATTAGTTATAGCTGAATAAAACAAATTTTCGTTTGGCTTTAATGGCTTTTATTAAGGTATTCTCAATACAACTAATTATGCAAGGTTGAAAACGATTAAAAAACGAAAGTGCTTATGGACTATAACACATATTTTTTATAGTGAAATTTATAATACAACTTTTCGAGATTGATCACATAGTCATTTCCAACCTGGTTAATTAAATGAATTGTTTATGACAGAAATAATTATTTCGATACCTGTTCTATTAATCATCAAGATTACTTTTGCAACAAGTAACTGTTAGAAACTATTGGTATGGTTAGCCAGTATTTTTAATTTCTATGAGAAAGTCCTTAATTGTCTCTTGTTTTATAATTGCTTCTGCATTTCAATCCATTGCACAACCAAGGAATGATTTTATGAGTTACTTGGTTAATTATTATTCGTTTCATAATAATGTGCAGATGGTAGAAGTTATTTTCGGCTTTAGTGATATAAGCGTGTTTGAATACGAAAAGCGGGCAATGCCCTGGCATGTTAAAAGCCCCGACCCTACTGTATATCTGTTTCGCGATGTAAATGGTAAAATCCTTAAAGCTTATAATTTATGTGGAGCAAAAATCAGCGACTTTGAATTGCTTCCGCCTAAAATCCTTAATCCGAAAAAAATATTAAATCATAAAATAAGCCGATACAGTATACTTATTAATTGCGAACCTGATACAACAGTAAAAAATCCCTGGAATATTAGTTGTAGTTACTCTGATGCAGAAATTACAGATGCAAAATATGGTTTGATTGATACGATGGGCAATGTTATTGTTGAGCCTCAGTATGGACAGGCATGGATTGCCACTTCCAAAAACATTGTATCTGCCAAGCGTAATGGAAAGTATGGAATACTGGATGAGAATGGAAAAATAATTCAACCATTTGTTTATGATGAGCTGGAATGCATCAGTTATAATGGCGGCTCATTTTTACTTAAGAGAAAAAACAAATTCAGCTATGCCAACAACGAAGGCAAAATCATCAGTTCAAGAGAATACGATTTTGGTGAAAATTTTTGGAGCAGACGGGCACGTGTTGCCTTAAAAGGAAAATTTGGTTTCATAGACAGTACAGGCACTGAAATTGTTCCATTAATATATGATCATGCAGAAGCATTTTATTATAATGTGGCTGTTGTGAAAAAAGGCAATAAATGGGGAATGATAAATAACCGGGGCATTATTATTCAACCCATTGAGTTCGACCGAATAGAGGATATTTATGATGAAAAAGAAATGGTTACTACCGGATACAAGGGATTTAAAAACGGAACTGTTTTTTATTTTGACCGTGATGGAATGGTAGTAAAACGATTAAACTAACCGTTATTTCCCGTTTATAATTCCATTGCCCACCAGCTAAAATAAATTAGATATACTATTCATTACAGAATACTTTTAATAGCTTTGCTATACCAAAATGAAACTCCAATACCATCACAGCTACCAAACATTATGGCATCACAGCAAATTGAAATTATTTTAAGCAGGCAACTGGCCGATTGTTTGTCCATACCAATATTTATTGTTGATATACGAGGTAACCTTGTTTATTATAATGAGCCTGCAGAAGGTATTTTAGGAATTCGATATGAAGAAACAGGATTTATGCCCGTTGAAGAATGGTCAAGCTTATTCAAACCTGAAAATGAAAAAGGCGAACCATTACCGGCATCACAGCTTCCTTTAGTGCAAACACTGACTAATCACATTCCAGCGCATGGTCAATTCTGGATACACAGCCTTGATGGCAAAAGGCACCTGATTGATGTAACTTCATATCCGATTATCGGAAGGCCTCACCGTTTTATAGGGGCAACAGCAATTTTTTGGAAATCAGAGTAAATGATAACAGTAAAAATTTGGGGAAGCCGGGGATCAATACCGTCTCCCGGTGCTGAAAAAAACAAATATGGCGGTAACACATCATGTGTTGAACTAGCCTATAGAGATTCGTGCATTATACTTGATGGCGGTTCCGGAATTCAAAAGCTGGGTAATGAAATTGGAAATAGGTATAAAACTATCAATATCCTTTTAACACACCTTCACCTTGATCATATAATCGGGCTAGGTTTTTTTGCGCCTTTGTATAATCCAAAAATGAAAATTAAAATATGGGGGCCTGCAGCAGTGAATGAAAGTTTAACACACCGTTTGCGGAGATATTTTTCGCCTCCGATTTTTCCAGTTAGACTAAACGAATTACCGGCAGAGGTTGACATTATAGAAATTAATGACACCAAATTTAAAATTGACGATTTTGAAGTAACTGCAGAGTATATTTGCCATCCAGGCCCTACCATCGGATACAGGCTTAAAGCAGGCAATGCAGTAATTGCCTACATTCCTGATCATGAACCCGCGCTGGCATCAGCTAATTTTCCGTACGACCCTGAGTGGACAAGTGGTTTTAACATTGCACAAAATGCTGATATACTTATACATGATGCTCAGTTCAAAAACAATGAGTACCAATCCAGATTAGGCTGGGGACACAGTTCTATGAAAGATGCACTGGAATTCGGCAAGCTTGCCGGGGTAAAAAAGATGATTTTCTTCCATCACGATCCTACACACACTGATGAGGAGTTACAGCAACTATTTGCAAATACTATACAATTTCACAACACTGATTTTGAAGTTGAACTTGGAGAAGAAGGTAAAAGTTATAACCTGGAAACCTGATCCTAACCTATTGTATACCCAATAAAGAAAATTACCCTCAAAAGGATTACATAGTTTTTAGTTCCGACACAAGCTTGGTTAGTGCGTTTTTTGCATCGCCAAATAGCATGCTTGTTTTAGGATTGTAAAAAAGCTCATTTTCAATTCCTGCATATCCAGCATTCATTGACCGTTTATTAACTATAATATGCTGCGCATTTTCAACATCCAAAATCGGCATGCCGTATATAGGTGAGGAAGGATCAGTTTTTGCAGCCGGGTTCACAACATCATTGGCACCAACAACCAGCACAACATCCGTTTGTGCAAATTCCGGATTAATATCTTCCATCTCTACCAGCTTATCGTATGAAACATTTGACTCGGCAAGCAAAACGTTCATGTGGCCGGGCATACGACCAGCAACAGGATGTATGGCATACTTTACTTCAACACCTCGCTCTTCGAGTATGGTTTCAAGCTCTTTAATAACATGTTGTGCCTGTGCAACAGCCAATCCATATCCAGGAACAATAATTACTTTTTTTGCATAGTTCATTAACACTGCCGTATCGCTAATATTTATATCCTTGATACTACCTTTTGCAGAAGCACTGGTTCCTGCAGCAACGGCACCACCTCCGCCAAAGGCTCCAAAAATAACGTTGCTAAGCGGCCTGTTCATTGCCTTACACATTACAATAGTGAGCAAGGTTCCGGCTGATCCAACCAGGATACCACCTGTAAGCATCACTTTATTATCATACAGGAATCCGCCAAAAGCAGCTGCCAGGCCGGTAAATGAATTGAGGAGTGAAATTACAACTGGCATATCGGCACCACCAATCGGAATAACAAACATAATTCCATAAATAAGGGCACATACAAAAAGCACTGTAAGCAACATCATACTTTCGGTTCCGCTGAAAATCATAAATGCGCCAAATGCAAACACCCCAATCATAATTATTGTATTGATGATGTTATACGATGGCAGCCTGATAGGCTTATTCATTGTACCATTCAGTTTCATAAAAGCTATTACAGAACCAGAAAACGAAACACTTCCGATAATCATTCCCAATACAATGGCAATCAGGGCACCTGTGTTTCCAATGTTATGATGAAATTCCATTAAGCCAATTAATGCTGCACAAGCACCACCCATACCATTAAACATACTAACCAACTCGGGCATTTTTGTCATTTGCACACGTTTAGCAGTCACCCATCCTATCACTGTACCGATAGCAATAGCAGCAAAAATCAACACATATATAAAAGTTGGAGGAACAAACTCTTCAAAAGATACGGTACCGTTAACTACTGATTTTTTAATATTAATAAATATAGAAGCTAAGATGGCAATGGTCATACCAGCTGCAGCCAACAAGTTACCTTTGCGCGCAGTTTTAGGATTACCCATTCGCTTTAAGCCAATAATAAAAGTGGCTGATGCTATGATGTAGCAAATGGTTCGGAAATAATATAACGATTCTGTTGACATAAATCTGAATTCGGGTGTTATAAAAGACTTTTAATAAAGTGAGTTTATTTTTTCTTAAACATTTCAAGCATACGGTCAGTTACTACAAATCCGCCAACCACATTAAGCGTACCTAAAACAACTGCAAGGAAACCTACCGCAAGCGATAAATAATTTTCAGGATCAACATTGAGCATAACGATTATAGCACCAACAATTACAACCCCATGGATTGCATTGGCGCCACTCATTAAAGGAGTATGCAAAACAGTTGGCACACCGCCAATAACTTCGATACCAACAAAAACCGAAAGGATGATAAAGAAAATTATTTCTTCATGCATTCCTATAAAGTTTAAAACTTCAATCATATTATTTGGAAATTACGTATAGATTATCAATTAAGATTTAAAAAAAAATTAGCTGGCAACTTTAGCCATTACACTGGGATGTACTGCTTCGCCTTTATGGGTTATAAGGCTACCCTTGGTAATATCCTCATCCATTTCCCACTTGAATCCATCTTTAGTGGCAAGGTGCAGTAAAAAGGCCTGGATATTTTTAGCATATAAATCACTTGCGTTCATAGGCAACAGGCTTGGAAGATTAGCTTCACCAATTAAGGTTACACCATGTTTAATAACCGTTTTATTCAGTTCACTCAATGGGCAGTTACCACCTGACTCAACAGCCATATCAACAATCACACTTCCTTGCTTCATATTTTTAACCATTTCTTCAGTAACAAGTACAGGAGCTTTTTTACCGGGAATTAAAGCTGTTGTAATAACCAGGTCGGCTTGAGTTATATGTTTGAAAAGCAATTCTTGTTGTTTCTTTAAGAATTCTTCTGAAACACCTTTTACATAACCACCTTCAGTTTTAACTGAATCATCGCCTTTTACTTCAATAAATTTTCCACCCAAAGATTCCACCTGCTCTTTAGTTTCAGGTCTTATATCGCTTACTTCAACAATGGCTCCCAAACGCTTGGCAGTGGCTATGGCCTGTAAACCAGCTACCCCTGCTCCCATTATAACCACTTTTGCAGGTTTTATTGTTCCGGCAGCTGTCATCATTAATGGGAAAATTTTACCCAATGCGTTAGCCCCAAGCAATACAGTTTTATATCCTGCCAGGTTACTTTGCGAACTTAATGCATCCATTTTTTGTGCACGTGAAATCCGCGGAACTGCATCCATTGAAAAAGTACTGATTCCTTGTTTGGCACAGGCTGATACCAATTCAGGATTAACTGCAGCAAACATAAATGCTATTAATACTGCATCAGGTTTCATTTTTGAAATATCAGACAATGGTGGTGCATTTACTGCTAAAACCACATTGCTGTTTGTATAGATAGCTACAGAATCGGTAATGCTTGCTCCTGCTTTTGTGTAATCATCATTACTGTAATTGGCTTCAATACCTGCATTATTTTCAACCTGAACGGAAAAGCCGGCTTTTACCAATTGAGAAATAACTTCAGGTGTTAATGCTACTCTGCGTTCGCGTTCTTTTGTTTCTTTTGGAACTCCTATAAGCATGTTGCTTAATTTAATTATGAAATTGTAAGGGTAACAAACAATCAGCAATTAATAGTAATAGCCTGTTTTTTCACCGCGCGCAAAGAAAACAATATTTCTGAAATCAAAAGGGTGCCTGCTAAATACAAATAACCGCTTATCAGCTATTATTTTTGGTAATAACCGCTATTCAATTAAAAGTTGAATAGTCATTTCAAACCGGTTTAAATAAGATGGATGTAGAAGCAAAATCGTAAAGCAATATTTACAATTCAGCTATTAAACTAAATCAAGTACTGGTTAAGATATTCTTATAATTAAAAGCTATTAACTGTATTATTTAAGCTTGCTTAATTTCTTTGAACCCAATGGAAGAAAATAATAGCACAATGAAAAGCCAAAACCTGAACCATTGTTGGTAAATGCATGTGTGTAGTTTTTATTGGAAGCTACGTATTGAACAGTTGATGTTGCTATTTCATTAAACCCGAATTTAGCATTAAAGGTTAGGCTTAGCATGTTCCCGCGCTTCCATACTTTTTCTACACCTGTAAGTATTTGAAAATTTCCTGATGTTGACTGCAATGAATGTGTTTGTTCAGTCATGTTTGTTTCTTTATTGTTTTCAGCTTCTGCCTGGCTAACCGGAACTGTGGATTCACTTTCCCATTTATTATCAATTGCGGTAAGGCCAAAACCTGCGCCCATTACAAACCGATAATTCCGGCAATTAAGTTTTGAATTATAAATTATTACTGCCGGAATTTCAGACATGCATGTTCCGGTTCTTAAATAAGCATATCTATCACAAGATTTGGTTAAACTATAATCCCTGGCAAGTGTATACTCAAATCCAAATTCAGAAAAACTGAAACCGGTTTGAAAACTCCATCTTTCAGCCATTCTATACCTGAAATTAACTGCAAGCTGACCTGCCCCGTATTGGTTATTGGTAAACAAGGCATTTGCATCACTCATGCCCCCACTAAATTTACTTGCATTACCTGATGCTCCAATTTGAATACCTATATTCCATGGGCTTTGGGCGTTAACAGTTGTGCTAAACAAAATTATTACGAACAAGTATACCAGATTTTTCATAGCTATATTTTTATTGATTTTAGATGACCAAATATAAAATATTAGTAATTGCACTTTTATGAAGAATATAAAAGCAGAAGCCGGTTTAACAGCCCATACTAATTTTGTATTTAAGTGGTGCGAAAACACCCGGGAAATGAATGGATTTAATAGTTAATTTTCAAAAAAGTTGTTGAAAAGAATACTGCATTAATTCTTGTTTAGATACTATTTTTGCACTTTAAACGAATATTGTAATGACAATAAAATATACTCCCAATTATCTGAAGAAGCTTGAAGAAATTATAAGTGAAAATGGTTACCAGGTAAGGTATGAAAAAGGAAATTTTAAATCGGGATATTGCATACTTGAAACAAAAAAAGTAGTTGTAATCAATAAATTTACTCCATTGGAAAGTCGGATCAATTCGCTTTCTGAAATCATACAAACACTCGGCTTCAGCGATGCCAATTATCGCGAAGAGCAATTAAAGATTGACAATAACACGGGTATTTCCTGAACGTCTTCCCCTTAGCCCAATAGATCATTGGCCATTAACGAATTTATTAACCAGGCAATTTAAGCTATGAAAATTACCATGCTCGGAACCGGTACCTCACAAGGTGTGCCTGTAATTGGTTGCGAATGCCCGGTTTGCCAATCCTCCAATCCAAAAGACAAAAGACTTCGCTGTTCAGTTTTGATTGAAAACGAAAATAAGGTAGTTGTAATTGATTCAGGACCGGATTTCAGGCAGCAAATGTTACGCGAAAATGTGAAGAGACTTGATGGGCTAATTTTTACTCATGAACATAAAGACCATGTTGCTGGCATGGACGACATAAGGGCTTTTAACTACTTTCAGAAAAAACCAGTTGAACTTTATGCAACAGCTAGAGTTCAGGGAGAATTAAAACGGGAATTTCATTATGTTTTTGATGGCAGTAATTATCCGGGAATTCCACAAGTAAAACTAAACACCATAGATCTTAGTCCATTTAATGTGGCAGGAATAGATTTTATTCCAATTGAAGTGTTACATTATAAGTTGCCGGTATTGGGTTTTAGAATTAAGGGCTTTGTGTACATAACAGATGCAAATTACATTGCTGAAACTGAGCGAAAAAAAATCCGCAATGCCGATGTACTAATTATTAATGCTTTGAGGCGTGAAGAACATGTATCGCATTTCACCCTAACACAAGCGATTGAAATGATAAAAGACCTGCAGCCTAACAAGGCTTACCTTACCCATATAAGTCACCAAATGGGACTTCACAATGATGTGGAAGCCGAATTGCCTGACAATATTCATATTGCTTTCGATGGTTTAAGTTTTATTATTTAATTTACCGCTTAAATTATTCAATTCATATAAAATAATTAGAATGATAGAGAATCTTATTAATTTGGTTAAAGAACATGCAGGCGATGCTATAATTAACAACCCTGCAATACCAAACGAAAAAAATAATGCAGCAATCAGCGAAACTGCCAATAGTATAATGTCATCATTAAAAAGCCAGGCATCCGGTGGCCAGATTCAGAATATACTCAGCATGTTTCAATCGGGCAGTGCTGAAAATACACCTGTAACAAGTGCAATTAGTAATACAGTTACCGAAAACCTGATGAATAAGTTTGGACTTGACAATTCGCAGGCAGGCAAAATAGCTACAACCATGCTTCCCGGTATTTTGAATAGTTTTATTAAAAAAACTAATGATCCCTCAGACAGTAGCTTCGACTTAAAAGATGTAGTTACTAAAATTGGTGGTAATACTGGGGGTATAGGTAACATGTTAGGCAATATTTTCGGAAAGTAATTCGCATTCTGATTGCTAAATAAATTATTGTTTTCTTTTTAATTAAAATAAGTCTAAAATGTCTTAAGTCGTTTTAAAAAGTTTCTTTTTTTGCGGCTGGATAATCCTTTTTCTCATAAAATGCTTGACACAAAAAAATTATTCCCTTACGATTTCAACAGTAATTATTCTAAATCAGTTGCCTATTTTTCAATGGAATTTGCAATTGATCAATGTTTAAAAATTTACAGCGGTGGTTTAGGCTTCCTTGCAGGCTCACACCTTAGAGCCGCCTATGAACTGAAACAAAATTTTATCGGCATAGGCATTCTTTGGAAATACGGTTACTATGACCAGGAGCGACATAAAGATGGAACACTAAAAGTAAGTTTTGTAGAAAAGAACTATTCTTTCCTGACTGATACAGGTATCACATTTGAAATTACGGTTAACGGACATCCGGTTAAAGTAAAAGCATGGCTCCTGAAACCTGAAGTATTTCATACTGCACCCTTATTTTTATTAAGTACTGATTTGCCTGAAAATGATTACATGTCGCAGGCAATTTGCCATAAGCTTTATGATTCCAATGAACCAGCGCGTATTGCACAGTCCATATTATTGGGAATTGGTGGTGGCAAGCTACTGGAAATTCTTCACCTTGACCGTGAAGTATATCACCTTAATGAGGGTCATGGAATACCCTTGTGCTTTTATCTGCTGGAAAAACTAAAGAGCATTGATAAAGTAAGACAGAAAGTTGTTTTTACTACCCACACCCCTGAAAAAGCCGGTAACGAACAACGTACGATTTCAGGACTTGAAATAATGAGTTTCTTCAACAAGGCTGAAAATGACATTATACTTAAGTTATCATCGCCTGATAAACTATATTTTAATTACACACTTGCAGCATTACGAATGTCGCGCATATCAAATGGTGTATCTAAGCTTCATGCCGAGGTTTCAAGAAATATGTGGAGTCATAATGAAAATATTTGCCCGATAATTGATATCACGAATTCACAAAACAGGAATGCCTGGATGGACCCTGATCTTGCAAAATTTTATTTTGAGAATAATGACCAGGCAATTGCTGCACGTAAAAAAGAAATGAAAAGGGAACTGTTTAAAACAGTTGCTGATCAATGTGGAAAATTATTTGACGAAAATACTCTTACTATTGTTTGGGCAAGGCGATATGCAGGATATAAGAGAGCCAACTTATTATTGCGCGATATTGAACGATTCAACAAAATTGTAAACAACAGTAAATATCCAGTGCAGGTTATATGGGCTGGCAAGCCTTATCCAGAGGATGAAGAAGCCATCAACATTTTTAATACCATTTACTGGCAGATAAAAAGCATGCCCAATTGTGCCATACTAACGGGTTATGAAATTCGACTTTCAGGATTGCTTAAAAAAGGTTCAGATGTATGGCTAAATACACCTCGAATGTTCAGAGAAGCATCAGGAACTTCGGGTATGACAGCGGCTATGAATGGAAGTATTAACGTTTCAATGCCTGACGGATGGGTGCCTGAATTTGCAAACAACCATAAAAATTGCTTTATAATACCTGCAGCCAGCGCAAGCGCTAATGGCGAGGAACAGGACAATGTTGAAAGTAACAACCTGTATGATTTGCTTGAAAAGGATGTAATCCCTGTTTATTATGAGCGTCCTGATCAATGGCAAGGCATTTTAAAGCAAGCTATTACTGATGTTAGTGTGAAATTTGAATCACATCGTATGGCTCATGAATACTATGAATTAATGTATAAGGTACATGATATGAAAACCGGTACCGAAACATACATGGAAGAACAGACAGCAGGTAATTAATCTTTTGTTCTGTCGATTTCTGCTTTGTTAGCAGATATAATAACAACATATTTATTCTTTCAAGTAATTTCAGCTGTGAAGAACAAGTTGCATAAACAACTATTCTTAGACGTCACTAATTCAAAACCTGAATATGCTATGCTCTATCTTACACCTTACTTAAATTGAGCTTATTCAGGCATTACTCCATTTACTGCACAAACAACTTAAAACTCTTTTTACCCTGGTGAGCTATCAGCAATCCTTTTCGGTACGAAGCCGGCCTTCCTAAAATATCTGTGTAAGTAGTTGGCAACTCCTTATTGAATACAATCTCTTCTGTTGCTGTAGTAGACGGACCGTTAACGGGTTTCACAGAAACATTATCAATAAAAGTATAAACAGACTGAAACAATGTTGCCGTAGCAATAGTATGGCGTTGCTGCAAGCTGTCATCGGCAAAACAGCCAATAGTTATAAATTTATAATTGCTGTCAGCTAAAAACTGAAAACTCAACTTCTTCCAGCCAAATGCATAAAAGGGATCCGTTTCAATACACTGAGCTGAATAATGGATAATTCCATCTGATGACTTGTGCAATTTTTGCTTTGACAGTGCTGCACCGAAGTTATCGGTTGATAATCCGCCATAGTTTAGTGGTGTGGGATTGCTTAAGCAATAAAAGCTAACCTCGTACCATTGACCTGCAATCATATTTGTATCCAATTTATAGGATAGGTACTCACGATAATTAGCCCAACCATCCATGTACGAACAAATTCCTGCACAGGCAGTTCCCTCAAAGGCACCTGAAATCTCGCCTGCAAAGGTAAATGGTATGTTAACTCCGGACATAACTGTCGCTGCCTGATGGAAGTAGTCAGGACTTCCACCGGATGATTTCCAACCGATGGCTTCAGTGACCTGGCCTGACCCATTTGGAATATTAATAAAACTCTCAAAACTGCCGTTGCCGACCATGTTTTGTGCAAAAGCTAGCCCTGCCCAGAAAGCAGGCATCAATAAAAGGTAGAATCTTTTCATTTTATTTGATTTGTTGACGGTGGGTGGTCAACTCTTAGGATGTGACTAAAAATAGCACCCTAACGTCATATTTTGTATGGCTAATTTACGTTTTTTATGGGCGAATGGCAAATTCAGATTTTCAATTCTATGAACATTTTTATTAACAGGCTGTATTTCAGGCTCTTTTTTTACTCGTGTTATAGTAAATTCTTGATTTTCAGTTGGAAAATTGCAGAATCAATTAAAAACCTGTTTTAGATGACTTCTTTTATCCCAATTCAACAATATTGAATGAGAAAAGCTGGCAATGCTGAATGTCTTTAGTTTAATGGAGCTTTCAATACCTGAATAAAAAATGGGCTGGTAAAATTTTAATCCTGAAATGATCTGAAAAAATTAAATCACCGTCACATTGAGCCGGTGCCACTTGTGAGCATTTAATATCAATTTGGCTGCAGGTATCGTGAATAATAAAAGGTAATTGTAAGTGCTTTCCTTTTTCAATAACCGGCAGGTACTTAAGTCTTTTAAAAATTGAAAGTGGCTTACAGAAAATAAAATTCAATAACCCATCATTGATACTTGCTTGTGGAGCAACATAAAAGCCACCTCCAGTTCGGCTGGAATTAAATACAAGCAAAAGCAGCAATTTTTCATTAAATGCTTTTCCATCAACTGTAATCTCATAACTTATTTCTCTGAATGAAATTATTTTTTGCAAAACCACTAATAAATAGCCAAGGTGACCACCAAAAATTCTTATTGATTTCATTCTCTTTAACACCTCACCATCAAAGCCAATACCTATTCCGTTTATAAAATAACGATTGTTACAAATGCCAGCATCAACCCACCTATTCTTGCATTGAAGTATGTGGTCAAGAATTTGCTCATTATCTCTATCACCATACATTTTCCAGGCAATATCATTGCCGGTTCCTCCCTTGAAAACAGCAATCGGTAGCTTACAGGAATTATATTTATTCAGGAAATAATTGATAGTACCATCTCCGCCAATGATCCATGCCTCATTAAAGGAACTTAATTCATCAGGCCATTGGTCAACAAAGTTTTTATGACTTATATTTTTTAGGATTAACTGCTCGGTAACATATCCCGAAATTTTAAGCGATTGATTTTTACCTGCTTTAGAATTAACCAACAATGCTATCATAAACAGATTATAATTTGTTGCTAAATCTATAAAATATTAAAGCGATGAGAGGATTGATCAGCGTAATTAATTAGAGTATGAAAAACTCTAAATCAATTGCGTGCAGATTCTTTAAAAAATTTAAGGTTATAAGTAAATGTCAGTAAAAAGTATCGTTGTAAAACATTCGACTCAATATCCTCATAATATGTCTCAGTAGTATTGCGTGTAATACTCTTATTCTGATCCAGCAGATCATAAACTGTTAATCGTAATTCGGCAACATTGCTTTTCAAGAATTTATAACCTACTCCGGCATTCCATAAATAGTAACTGTCATCATAACCTGCGCTCAATCCATTATAAAATTGATGTGTAACATCAGTCTGCAGCACCAAACCTTTATATGGCATTACTTGAAATTTTATTTTCGAATTGTAGTTAACATAACTGCTGTTAAGCTCACTTTGCAGTGTATTACTAATGTTATTATATGATACCGATGAAGAAACTGAAAAATCAAATTTCTCACTGATATTACTCGTTAATGCAAAACCCGTATTAGCCATAGTACTGTTAGCATAGTTAACATTATTACTAATTAAACCGGGTGTATGGCTGAATGTGCCTCCTATATTTAAATTAAGGTTACATTTTATCTGACTTATAGGGAAACTATAATTAGCAAAAGTTCTGAAGTTGTAAAATCCATCAAGGTTTACGGGCCTGGTTAACTGCGAACCAGCACCCAGTGCAATGCCATCAGAGGTTACCGTATCGTTAACTGCATACAATACGCTGTTGGCAATATAATCAGCTGTATATGTAAAACCGGCCATACCAAAAAAGGAAATGCTCTTGGCAATGTTTACTGACGAGTAACGTGCAAAGAAATTATTCTGCCAATCCTGCCTGAGGTTTGGATTACCGGTAGTTAACTGCAGGGGATTACTGTTATTCACCACATTTTGCAACTGGCTTATGGTTGGTGCAGTATTATTACTTCGATACACTGCCCGAAGATTTTTCTGATTCGTAAACCGATACATAAATAAAGCACCCGGCAGCAAGCTGTTAAAAGACCGTTTTACATTATCGCTATATGGAAATTGCTGATCGCCATTTAATGATGCATACTGATAGGTTAGTCCTGCATTGAGACTCCACTTAGCCGCCTGGTACTGATAAGTGGTGCCGAATGAATTTGCTATATACGTGCTGGTGAAATTGTTGGAAAGTGAAGTATCAAATGAATTATAATTTTCTTCAGACGGAGTGTAATTGAACGTTTCCTTTTCAGAGTTACTAATGTTATCATTATTCGTATAGGAAAATAGCAACTGGCTTTTTGAAGTTATAGGTTCCGTATAGGACAGGTTACCTGTAAAAACTTTTCCGCTTGAATTCAGGTTAGCAAGCTGGTTGATGGTATCAACACTAAGTGTATAGTCATAATAATCAGTAAACGATCTTAAATAACTGTAACCTTTATTTTCATTATACCCCGGTGACAGATTGAGCGATAGTGTGCGGCCTTTCTTTTCGAATGAATGACGGTATAAAACAGGTGCGAGAAAATTAAGACCGGTAAGGTTGGAATTGTAATCGTTAAGTGTTGTACTAACAATGGTTTGCGGCAATTTATTTTGTCCCAGCAACAAACTGCTTCCATCATTTAACTGAGCAGAAAACCTGGGTTGAAAAAGTATCGAATTCATAGAATCAATCTTCCAGTCGAATTTTAAATTTACACGGTGATTAATGTTTTTACTATTTGATTTGCTGTTTTCACTGTATTCATATCCGGCATCCTCTTGTGTTACATAAGTGCGTAATAAATTGCTTTCAGTTTTGTTTTCAGAATAATTAAAAAAGTAACTACCAGTAAACTCAACATTGCTCCATTTGTCGGCATAATTTATTCCGAATGAATGTGTAGTTGAAATTCCGTTTTTCTGATCCACCAAAAAATTATTGGCATCATTCCCCTGCCCTCCTTGCCCGCCACGACCTCCTGATCCGCCACGTCCTCCCCATCCACGCATACCTTGCCCGCGGTTGCCACCACTATTGGTGGATGATACTCCCAATAAATCTTCCTGTGCAAAATTTTGTTCGTTAGTGTTATTACTGTTAGCCAATAAGGTAATGCGTCTTTTATCTTTAAAAAAATTAAGGTTAAAACCAGCTTTAAACCGGTCTTCAGTTCCATATCCTCCATATACCTTTCCGAATGTTCCGTTACGGAATTGTTGCTTTGTAACAATATTAATAGTCTTGGTATAGTTGCCATCATCAATACCGGTAAACTGGCTTTGATCACTTCTGCGGTCGAATACCTGTATCTTATCAATTACCTCTGCAGGAAGGTTTTTTAAAACTGCATTCGGATCATCACCAAAAAAAGGACGTCCATCAACTGTCACACGTTTTACATCTTCGCCCTGTGCCTGAACTTTACCATCCTGCATGGTTATGCCCGGCATTTTGGTTACCAGGTCCTCACTGGTAGCATCTTTATTTGTTTTAAATGCATCAGCATTAAACTGAGTAGTATCACCAATCATTTTTGAAGGCAATACACTACCAACAACAATAGCTTCATTCAATGCCTTTGAACCCGGTTCCAATTTAATTCCACCTAAATTTAATGAGCTTGATGATAGTTCAATGTTTTTATGATAATCGCTATAGCTTATAAATGTGATTTTTAAAATATACCGGCCACTATTTACTTTCTCCAAAACAAAATGCCCTGCCGAATCGGTTACAACGCCTTTAAGAGGAAGAGAATCAGCACTGCCCAGCAAAATAACATTTGCACCAGTGAGTGGAATAAGCTTATTATCTGTTACCCAACCGGAAATACTTAATTGCTGTGAATAAAGCAGGCTTGAATAAAATATAAAAATAAATGTAAAAAGTACTTTCATGATCTGGCGCAAAGTTATAATAAGGGAATTAGAACTTTTGGCGCTAACAAAGTTTAATGCATGTTAATTAATACTATGTTAAAAATATTATGAAACCTCAGAAGCAACAATTAACTTATGAATGCTGATTAAACTTTATAAAATCAGAATTGATTAAGCACTAATTTCTTTAACGCAACTAAATGTGCAAGAAAAGCTACAGGAACTAAAAAACCGGGAAGCAAAACAAATGGAAAATAAAAAACTATAACATTAGCCGGCTCGTTCATAAAGTATCTGAATGGAAGTGGCGTTGATAAAACTGCTATTGACATTATGGTTATAAGTAAAAACATACCTGCAATATTCCATAAAACAAGCGTCCATTTATTTCTGAAAAAATTATAGCCCTGCACATAGTAATAACCTGTAAACAAGGCCGACAAACCTATAAGAATATCAAAATTATATCCTTCAAAAGTCATTTGAACAGGCACAAGCCCGGCCCTGTAAAGCATCCACAAAATTAATTCAATCGCTACTCTGAAAGTCTGAATATAAATTAAATGCTGAAAAGGAATTGCATTTATTGCTTTTCGGTAACTTCCCGTACCGATAAAAATTATTGAAGCTATTATTGGAATTAACACAACCAGCATCATAGGTGGCGGAACAACTGTAAACCTGTTAAGTATGTTATGTTGAGTAACCATGATCAACAATAAAATCCAGGTTGTAAGCAAAAACACGAGGATGACATACATAGTAATATTTCGGTATTGAACGCCTATCAGTGCCTGCTTTAGGATATAAATGATATATACAAAAACAACAACAACAGTTGCAAGAAATAAAATGCTAATGTGCAGTGGAATTTCAGGATGCATATTTAATACTTAAAAAAGCGAAACCATTTTAATGGCAGTTTGTGCAGCTTCAACACCTTTATTACCATACTTCCCGCCTGAACGGTCGATAGCCTGCTGAAGATTATCCGTTGTAAGCACTCCAAATATAAATGGTTTACGATAGGCAATACATAACTGTGCTAAACCGTTTGCCACAGCATTGCAAATAAATTCAAAATGCCTGGTTTCCCCCTGTATAACACATCCAAGGCAAATAACTGCATCAATATTATGGTCATCGGCAAGTAGCCGCGCTCCACTTGTAAGCTCGAAACTGCCAGGCACATTAATCCTTTTAATGTGAGATGCATCAATACCTGCCTGAATTAGCAAATTGTAGCAACCTGCAAACAAAGCTTCTGTAATAGTTTCATTCCACTCCGAAACCACTATACCAAAATTCCGTTGCGAGACATCAGGCAGTGATTTTAAATTAACTTCAGAAAGTTTATTGACTGTGGTTGACATGAGGGTAATTCTGCTGAGTATATGACTAGTTAACTATTTTTTTGTGTTGTACAATTATTAAAAATTAGTGATTGAATAGGCTCACCGAAATTGTCATGATTCTGCAAAAATCAATTCTGCTATTTCAACTTACATTAACATGACAAGTAATATATGCGATACTGGTAATATTGATGTATTAATTTAATGTAATAAATAATAATAGGGTTTTAGTGGTTATTTTCATTTTAAGAGTGTTGTCAACAAGAGCAACACTCTCTTTTTTTTAGCCACTTTTTAACCTGCTTTACTTGGCACTACCAGCACCGGAATATTAGAATGCCTGATAACACTTTCGGCAACACTGCCCATAATCATATGCATCAACCCGGTGCGGCCATGTGTACCTATAACAATTAAATCAGCTCCCCATTGATTAGCAGCTGCTACTATTTCATCACTCGGCTTTCCTTCAGAAATAAATTGCTGAACCATAGTTGCATCACCCAATTGACCGATTATCCTTTGCATTAATTCTTCTGCCTGCTTTTTAACATCACCCATTTGCTCCATTGGGTAAACAACTGTATCGGCACCAATTGCAACAATTGCCGGATCAATTACATTAATAATTCCTAAACTTGACTGGAGTTTACCTGCCAGGTCATACGCGGTTGCAACAGTTTTAACTGTAAAACTGCTATCGTCAACAGCAACTAAAATTCTGTTTATCTGCATTGGTTATTTGATTTTTTAAATACTGTGGAAATATAGCAATTCATTTTTTTAACTGGCAAATTAACAATCAACTTACTACTTATATGGCCAGCAAAACAATGGAGACAAGGGCAAGAAAAAAACCGGCATAATTAATTTTGGAAAATCTTTCCTTAAATAAAATAATACCACAAAGTGCTACCATAAGTATCACCCCGATGTTGATAATAGCAAATGTAATTGAACTCTTGGCACCAGGAAACTGTAAAGCTTTAATTACAAAATATAGTGAGAAAAAATTAACTGTACCTAAAACAATTCCGGCAATAACATTCTTAAGCACTATTTCTCTTTGGTTTCTAATAAGGTCATAAAGTAATTTTAGTATTCCAAAAATGCCAGCAACTCCAAAGATGGCAATAGTATAGAGATGCTCTGTTTGAAGCGTCATACGCGTTGCCTGCAGGTATTTAATTGAAGTGTCTACCAATCCGCTTCCTATAAAAAAAATCAAGAGTAAAAGATTAGTCTTTAAGTTGCTTTGATGTTTTTTGTTATCGTTTTTAATTCCGGTTAACACTACTGCGACCAATGCAATAAAAATTCCGGCAATTTTAAGTGCAACAAGTTGTTCATTATACAAAATAACTCCTGCAATAATTGGAATAATTACACTCATTTTGCTTAACACAGATGTTACGGCCACACCCGAAGTAGTAGTTACTACTGACATAAGGTAAAATATTGCAATAAAGAGTAAACCTACCGGCAAACCTTCAATCATGCATTGTGGGAACCTGTCAATATGCTGCAAATTGATTTGATAATTGAACAAAAAAGAACAAAACGCTGCAGTAAAATAATTAAAAGTGATAGCCTGAAATGCGCCTACTTTGAAAAAATTAAACAACCGGATCACAATAAAAAGCAGTGAAACAATAAAAATTGAAATCAATAAGTAATAGTTCATGTGATGGCTCTTACCTGTTTTTTATAATAGTTAGCCGGTCGTTATCAATATAAATCTGTTTATCAATCACCCCACTTATTTTGGGGGCTTCAATTCCATTTGTCAGAAAATGGGGTGCGGTAAAAACCCTTGCTTCATCCCAAACTTTGCTTGAAATGTATGAATTCAGCAATTGAGCGCCACCTTCAACTATCAGTGATTGTACCTGGCGTGCACAGAGTTCATCATTAATTCCCTGATGCAATTGCTCAAAGTCAATGGTTATATATTCTATATTCGGTTGACTATCTCTTTTAAGTTCGGTGAATACCAGTGTCTCAATTTTCTGATCAAATAAGTTTAGATGATTTGGCAATTTTAATTTCCGGTCAATTATAATCCTGACAGGATTTTTTCCGATCCATTGGCGTACATCTAACTTTGGATTATCGTTCATAGCTGTATTTGTACCAACCATTATAGCCTGCTCCTCACTCCTCCATTTATGAACCAACTTGCGCGACAAGTTGTTGCTAATCCATTTTGTCTGGCTACTGGCACCGGCTAAAAATCCATCAGAACTTTGTGCCCATTTTAAAATAATATAAGGTCTTTTAAATTGATGAAATGTGAAAAATCGTTTATTCAACTCCAAAGTTTCATGCTTTAATACATCAATTACAACTTCTGCACCTGCAAGCCTCAACTTTTCAATACCTTTTCCATTTACCTCTGTAAACGGGTCAGCACAACCAATAACAACTTTTGGAATTTTATAAGATATTATCAAATCAGAACAGGGAGGAGTTTTTCCAAAATGAGCACATGGTTCAAGATTTACATATAAAGTGGAAAGTGGCAATAAACTTTTATCCTTAACATTATTAATTGCCTCCACTTCTGCATGATGTCCTCCAAAAACTCTGTGAAAACCTTCACCAATAATCTTATCATTATAAACAATAACACAGCCAACCATTGGATTAGGCGCCACTGAACCTTGGCCATTTAGGGCAAGTTCAATACATCGCTTCATATATTGTTCACGGTAATTCACCATGCGAAAATAGAAAGTTGAATGAATACTAAATTTCCGGCATAATAATACAGCTTCTGTATACCTTTGGGCATGAAAATCAGAGAAGCGCTTCAGGGCTATTCAAATAAACTTATACCGGTATATGATGCAGGTGAATGCCGCTCAATCACTGAAATGGTATTGATGCATTTGCTGAAAAGCAGCAAGTCAAATTTACTTGCCAATGAACAGAGGAGCCTAACTAATGCTGAAATTAAATTGCTTGATAACATTTTTATCCGCCTTATAACAGGCGAGCCGGTTCAGTATGTTTTAGAAGAAGCGTGGTTTTTTAATCTTTTATTTTACGTTGACAGGAATGTATTAATTCCTAGGCCTGAAACTGAGGAACTGGTTAACTGGATAATAAAAGATATAAATGCTGCGTCAAATAAAAAAAACTCATACCGCATACTTGATATTGGTACGGGAAGTGGCTGCATTGCAATTGCGTTAAATAAAAACCTAAATGAATCTCTGGTTACTGCTATCGATATCTCAGAAACAACCATTGAAATCGCAAAAAAAAATGCTATCCTGAATCAAGCAGTAGTTAATTTTCAATCTGCCGATATTTTTTCAACCACAATCCCTTCTTTAAACAAAATTAAGTTTGATGTTATCGTCTCCAACCCGCCCTATGTTCTGTATACAGAAAAAGATGTAATGCATAAAAATGTTGTGCAGTTTGAACCCCATCAAGCATTATTTGTTAGTGATAACAACCCTTTAATTTTCTATGAAAAGATTGCCTCATTTGCCAAGACTCATTTGAGCAACAACGGCAAACTCTATTTTGAGATTAATGAAAATAAAGGCCAGGCAATAATTGAATTGCTACGCGATATTGGATTCAACAACATTTTGCTGAAAAAAGATTTTTTTAACAAGGATCGAATGATTAGCTGTCAGCTATTTGAGGATATCTGATAAAGCCAGCCCTTAAAGCAATTCAAATGAATTTAAGAATTTTGATTGATTCTCGTTTTTATCATTCTCAGTAAGAGCGATTACCTCAAGTAAATAAATTCGGTTTTTAACAAGATAACATCTTATTGCAATAACAGCCATGCCATCTTTAAAATCAATACGCACCTCCTTACCTGCATGTTCTTTGTAAGTAAGTGAAGTTACGGATATTATTTTTCCTTCCACATTTTTAGCAGCACCATTTACAGCTCCATCCAAAATTGATTCAACCATAACTGAATCCGAATAATCTAATTTGCCTTCAGGATAATCAGTATAATTAAATAGGTAAACCAGGTTTTTGTCAGTTGCTTCATCAGTCACTTCATAGGTAAGCATATTCATTTTTAACTTTCCCAATTCGGAATCAACAGATTCATTTTCCTCTACCGGCTGTCCGGGAAATGCAACCTGGTAACCCTCTGCTTTCGATTTAATAATTATCCAATCTTTATCAGTTAAGTTAAAGGTTAGTGAGCTTAAAGCCAAAAGGCTTATTAAAATTGTTTTCATTGTTATAGATGTTTAAAGTTGTAATGAAGAATAGTTGATGGCAATTATAAACAATAAAAGCGGGGTTATAAAAATCATAACCCCGCTTTTAATTGAATACTATTAAGAATTTATACTTAAAGCTTTTTCCAATGATTCAATCAGGAATTATAACTTAATAAAGCGCTTACCGGCATTGTCAAATCCATTTATATTGATCATATAAACTCCCTTAGGTAGTTCACTAATGCTGATTGAAATTTCAAAGTTAGTATCCAATTCTACCTCGCGTGTCAGAACTGTTTTGCCAACCAGGTTTGAAATAGTTACTACTGCATTAGTTAATGTTGAGCTTTCTCCAACCAATTTTATCATATCAGAAGACGGATTTGGATTGATGCTATAATTGATTGCATAAGCATTACCTGTAACATCCAGATCTACTTCATCGTCAATTTTAGGAACAGTACAATTTCCGGTACAGAACTTTTTATTCAATGTATACAATGAGTACTTGCCTTTACCACAATTACTCTTAACACTGTATATATAACGGGTATTAGGATCTAGATTATTTAATTGAAGCTCATTAATATTGCTCACAGCTACAATGGTATAAGCATTACCTGCTCCCTCTTTTTTATAGCGAACAACATGCTTGGTAGAACCACAATGATTCCAGACAATTTTTGCTGATGTTGAGGTAATGTTTATTGCTTGAACGTTTATAGGAGCTCCGCAGTTACCAATTGCCACTACTACAGTACCTGTAGCTGTGCATCCTTGCTGATCAGTAATCAATACAGAATAGGTGCCTTGCTGCAAATTAGCAAAGCCAAAAGTCTTGGTAAAGCTTTTTTGCCCTATTACACCACCATTGCTATTATAAAGAATCACAGTGCCCTTACCGCTCATTCCGGTTGCAATACCATTGATAATACCACCAGATTTACACATTCCTTCTTCATTCGATTTCAAAGTAAGCTTGATCTTACAGCCACCACCCGATGTATTTACAGTATACGAAGCAGCAGCAGAACATCCATTGGCATCAGTAACATTAACTGTATAGGTACCTGCGCATAAATTGGCAATATCTTCAGTGGTACTTCCATCGGACCATGTATAACTAAAAGGAGATGTTCCACCACTTACTGTTAAATCAATTGCACCATTGCAACTACCGTTATCATCAGTAGTGTTGGCAGATAAATTTAAGTTTGAGCCCGATTGGCCAATTGTAACTGACGATGATGATGAACAACCGGTGGAATTAGTTACAGTAACTGTATAAGTACCTGCTGACAAGCCATTATTGGCTGCAGTTGTTACACCATTTGACCATAAATAGGATGATATATTACCAGTTGCAATTGCAGTAGCACTTCCGTTATTTGATGCACACTGAGCATCTGTTGAATTGAATGTAATTGCGGGTGCACCAATAACATTTACTACATATGAAAATGTTTGTTCACCATTAGTTGGACAAGCATTATCTTTAACAGTAACTGTAAAAACATGCGGATTGGTAGCTATATCAGCATTAGTTGGTGTCCAGCAAAAGTCAGCTGATGGAAGGTTTCCTGCCCCTACAGTGAATGTTGCACCACTGATTCCCTGGTTCCAGGTTAGTGTAACTGCCTGCCCGGCATCAGGGTCACTTGAATTAATCGTTCCACAAAATTGAGAACCTGCACAAACATCAACTGAATAGTTTGAGGTTCCATTGAAACCCGAAGCTACCGGAAGATTATTGGAGTTACAGTTAGTGACAAAAATCTGCATATCACGTCTTACATATCCAATCAAATTCCCATTACGAAACTGTTTTACTTTAACAGCAAATACGCCTACCTGTAATGCATTAGGGGTAAAGTTAACTGCACCTGTAACTGCACTTAATGAAAAGCCAGAACTTGTAGCAAATGGATTTGTTTTTGAATAACCTGCAGCAAAAGCAACAGGAACTCCACTTGCAGAAAGCGGATCATCTAACTCATAAGTTATCAGGTCACCATCAGGATCAAATGCTCCCTGGTTATAATTAAAAGCCTGGTTAACACAAGCAAAAGCAATTGGGTTATTTGAAAATTGCGGAGCATTGTCGCAAATATCTGATCTTAAAACTGCTTCGGTATAAAGAGATTCAGAACCCGGATTTTGTAATGTGGTAATTGCATTATTTCTGCAACAAAGTTCATAGCTAAGCTTCCAGTCAGGGCAGCCTGTTGTAACATTTACAATACCTTCATATACCCATTTACGCAAACCCGGAGCGGTTCCTCCATTGCAAGTTGAAAGCACGCCTGAACAGGTACTGGAAATTTCAATACCATTGGTAAAATTCACGGAGTTAGGTTTCTTGGGTAAACTGATTGTTGATTGTCCTCCTGTGCACAAATTAGAAAGCGTAATGTCCGCTGTCGTAGGCTCATTAATACCCTCGCAATCTCTGTAAAATACCAGGGTTACACGATATTGATTACCTCCAAGACATTGGTAATACAAATCCGTACCTGCATAATGACTGGCTGATGCAGTAAAGGCAAAGCCAAAATAAATTAAACTGATTAAAGTTAATCTGATAAGTGTTGATAATTGTTTCATTGAATTTTGTTTTGATGATTTATTGATTATTAAAATGATTAATAGAAAACCAGAACTGTTAAGCCTGGCTAATTTTTGATTATAGATTTTTAGCAATTCAACAAAATGAATTCGTGGTAGTTTCTTAATTTATAGTTGGTAATAATGATTTTGAGGGTTACGATGATTAGAAATTGAATCACGATTTTAATTTAAAAACCACCCCATTTGCATACTATTTGACATGAGCAA